>JAKCAB010000424.1 GCA_021839785.1 bacterium
GCATGAGCGCCAATTGCCCGCCGCGCGAACTCGCGGCGCTGACCGACTTTGGTTACCATGTCGGCCTGGCCTTCCAAGTCATCGACGACATCCTCGATGTCACCCAGACCAGCGAGCAATTGGGCAAAACGGCCGGGAAGGACACCGCGGCGAGCAAGGCCACCTACCCGGCGATTGTCGGTCTGGAGAAATCGCGGCGCATCGCCGGGCAACTGACCGACAAGGCCTTCGCCGCGCTCAAGCCATTCCGCGGTCGCGCGGTAGCCTTGGAGGCCCTGGCAGATTACCTCTTGAAACGCGACCGGTAAGGCGTATCCGACGCGTCAAGCGCCGGCGGCCTTTGCTGCCGAACATCGCGGTGAGGGTGCGCGCCAGCCGGAACGCGTTTTGGTAAGGTCCTTGCTTTGAATTAAGCACCATGCACACGCATCGTTTCGTCGCCGTCGCCTTCGGAATCCTGGCCGCGGCAGTCTGGCTGGGATGCTCGTCGCGGGCGGCGGAAGTCATCCCGGCGGACGCCGAGTGGAAGTATTTGAAAGGCATGGCCGAAGCGTCGTCGCCGGACCCGGCGGCGTGGCGGCAAGCCGGTTTCGACGATTCCACGTGGGCTTCGGGCCAGGCGGCCTTTTTTTACGAGCACGATCCGGCGAGCGGCACCGCCTACACCGGCCACACCGAACTGGCCGACATGTTTGGCGGTTACACCTGCGTGTTCCTGCGCAAGACATTCGTGCTCGGCGATCCGTCGAACATCAGCGAACTCGACCTGACCGCGGAATCGGACGACGGTTTCATCGCTTGGATCAACGGCCAGGAGATCGCCCGGTTCAACATGCCGGACGGGAACGTCGCCTTCAACGGGACGAGTTTGTCGGCGCTGGGCGAACCGATCCCGCCGGTCACCTACACGGACACCAACCCGCGTCGGTATCTGGTCGCCGGCGTCAATGTGCTCGCGGTCCAGGCCTTCAACTCCTCCCGGGGCAACAGCAGCGACTTTATCTTCAATGCCTCTCTGAGCGCGGCCGTGGATGCCGTGCCGCCGGTGGTCACGGAGTTGATCCCCGCCGCGGGCGCCGCCGTTCGCGCGCTGAACTCCGTGGAAGTGCACTTCAGCGAAGCCGTTCAAGGCGTGGACGCCGGCGACCTGTTGATCAACAGCCAGCCGGCCACGAACGTGCTGGATTTCGCGCCCGACGTGTTCTTGTTCGAGTTTGCCCAACCGCCTGCCGGCACGGTGCAGGTGTCCTGGGCGCCGGCGCCAGGCATCACGGACCAAGCGAACCCGCCGAACGCCTTCGCGCCCCCGCCGGCCTGGACTTACAACCTCAACCCCAACTTGCCCGTGCCGGGGGTGATGATCTCCGAGTTCATGGCCGACAACGACGAGACCCTCAACGACGAGGACGGCGACAGCTCCGATTGGATCGAGCTCTACAATCCCACGGCGGACACGGCGAACCTGAATGGTTGGTATCTCACCGACTCGACGAACAACCTCACCAAGTGGCGGTTCCCGAACGTCGGCCTGCCCGCCAAGGGCTATCTGGTCGTGTTCGCCTCCGGCAAGAACCGCGTCAATCCGACCGGCCGCCTGCACACCAACTTCAAGCTCGAAAACGACGCCGGCGGTTACCTTGCCTTGGTGGACGCCGGCGGCAAAGTGGTGTCGGAGTTCAAAGCTTATCCGCAACAGCACGACGACATCTCTTACGGGCGAGACCGGCTGGATCCTTCGCTCGTCGGTTACTTCCCGCAACCTACGCCCGGCAGTGCCAACGCCGTCGGCGGCCCCGGCTTCGCGCCGGACGTGGATTTCTCCGTCAAGGGCGGCAGCTTTTCGGCGCCTTTCGAACTCACTCTCACCACCGCCCAGCCGGCCGCGCTGATTTACTACACGCTCGACGGCAACGCGCCGACCAACACCTCCACGCTTTACACCGGGCCGATCGGCGTCACAAACAGCGTCCAGGTGCGCGCCCGCGCCTTCGTGCCCGGCCTGTTGCCGGGAGAGCCGCGAAGCGAGAGCTACCTGCAACTCGGCCCCTCGGCGCTCACTTACACGACGGACCTGCCGATTCTGGTGGTGCACACGTTCGGCAAATCCAGCATTCCGGCGGAGGGAGACATCTTCGCCCAGATCGACGTGTTCGAACCCCGGAACGGAGTCACGTCGCTGACCAATGCGCCGGATGTCCGCGCCCGCTCGGGCATCAACCTCCGCGGCTCGAGCACGCTCGGCTATCCCAAGTCGAGCCTCGCCGTCGAATTGCGCAACGAGTTCGACGATGACAAGAACGTCTCTCTGCTGGGCCTGCCGGCCGAATCCGACTGGGTCCTTTACGCGCCGAACAACTTCGAACCGATTCTGATTCACAATCCCTTCGCCCACCAACTCAGCCGCAACCTCGGTCGTTACTCGCCCCGGACCCGTTTCGTGGTGGTCTATCTCAAGCGGACCAAAGGCGCGATTTCCTACCCAGCCGATTACTTCGGCATCTACGCGCTCGAAGAGAAGATCAAGCGCGGTCCCGACCGGGTGGACGTGCCGGCCCTCGAACCCGAGCACACCACCCCGCCGAAAGTCACCGGCGGTTATTTGATGAAGATCGACCGGCAGGGCCCCGGCGAGAGCGGCCTCTGGGCCGGCGGCGCTTATGAGGTCGTCACGTATCCGCGAGCGGAGGATTGGAATCTCCCTCAGCGCCGGCCGCAGGTGAACTATCTGCAGAGTTACCTCGATGCCTTCGGCAATGCCCTGAACGGTCCTAACTTCGCCGACCCGCAAACCGGCTACGCGGCTTACATCGATGTCGGATCCTGGATCGACCACCACCTCCTGAATATCCTCACGTTCAACGTGGATGCCCTCCGCCTCAGCGCCTATTTCTACAAACAACGCTCCGACAAACTCTACTTCGGACCGCTTTGGGACTTCGACCGCTCGCTGAACTCCACTGACGGGCGCGACGCAAATCCGCGTGTCTGGCGCTCCGCCGTCGGCGACCGCGGCACCGACTTTTTCCGCTATGACACCCAGGCGTGGTGGGGCCGGTTGTTCGAAGACAACGACTTCTGGCAACGCTGGATCGACCGCTGGCAGGAGCTGCGCGAAAACGAGTTTGCGCTGACCAACCTCAACGCGTTGGTCGATCGCCAGACCGGCGAGGTGCGCAAAGAGCAGCCGCGCGAGCAGTCCCGCTGGGGGGTAGCCCCGCGAGGCGGTTTTCAAGGCGAGATCAACTCGCTCAAAATCTGGCTCTCGAACCGCGTGGATTTCATCGACACGAACTTCGTCCGCAAACCCACGCTCAACCTACTCTCGGGTAACGTCGCGCCCGGCACGGCGATCACGCTGTCCGGCCCGGCCGCCGCAACTATCTACTATACTCTGGATGGCACCGATCCGCGTCTGTCCGGCGGGGGACTCTCATCCGCCGCTCAGTCGTACACGCAGCCCATCGCCATCACCGCAAACGCCCGGCTGGTGGCGAGGGCGCGCGATCTCAACCATTTCAATCTAACCAATAAAATTGCCGGCGACGGCAAGCCGCCGCTGTCCAGCCCGTGGTCGGGTCCGGCGGCGGCCACATATGTGGTGAAGACCCCGCCGCTCGCCATCACCGAAATCATGTACCACCCGGCCCCGCCGCCGGCCGGCGACACCAACGACGTGGAGAACTTCGCCTTCGTGGAAATCAAAAACGCGAGCGCAAGCCCGCTGAACCTCGTCGGTTTCCGCTTCACCAACGGCATCCGCTACACCTTCACCGCCGCGAGTGGCGTGACCAGCCTGGCGCCGAACGCTTACGCGCTCCTGGTGAAAAACCAGGCGGCGTTCCTCACTCGCTATCCCGGTGTCACGAACATCGCCGGTGAGTATGCAGGCAGCCTCGACAACGGCGGCGAACGCCTGGTTCTCGAAGGGCCGTTGAAAGAACCGATCGCCGACTTCGCGTACGACAACGATTGGTATCCCGCCTCGGATGGCTTGGGCTTTTCGCTGGTATTGGCCGATGAGAGCCTGCCCGCGAGTGCCTGGGCCAGCGCCGCCGCGTGGCGCCGCAGCAGCCAGCTCGGCGGCTCGCCCGGCACGGCAGACCCGGCGTTGGTGGACGTGCCCACCGTCCTGGTCAACGAGGCGCTGACGCACACCGACCCCCCGCAGGTGGACGCGGTGGAGTCGTTCAATCCCGGCGCCAGCCCCGTGAACCTCGGCGGCTGGTTCCTCACTGACGATTTCCGCGAGCCGCGCAAGTTCCGCATCCCCGACCCGACGCTCGTGCCGGCGGGCGGTTTTGTGGTGTTCGACGAAACGCAGTTCAACGCTGGCGGCCCGGCGAGTTTCTCGTTCAGCTCGCTCGGCGACGAGGTGTACCTGTGCTCGGGAGACGGCACAAACCTCACCGGCTACGTTCACGGCTTCCACTTCGGCGCCGCGGCCAACGGCGTGACCTTCGGCCGCCATGTGGACAGCCTGGGCCGCGAGCATTTCGTCGCTCAGGTCCAGCCCACGCTCGGCGCGGCCAATGCCGGACCGTTGATTGGCCCGGTGGTCATCAACGAAATCATGTACCGCCCGCCACCGCTGGGAGCGGTGAACGACACGCTGAACGAATTCATCGAACTGCGGAACGTCGCCGCCCAGACCGTCCCGCTGTTCGATCCCGCGCACGTGACCAACACCTGGCGGATCGACGGCGGCGTCTCGTTCCAATTCCCCACGAACGTCACGCTGCCGGCCAACGGCTTCGCGCTGGTGGTGAACTTCGATCCCGGCCGCGACTTTGGCCCACTCGACGCCTTCCGCGCCAAATATGCCGTGCCCGCCAGCGTGCCCTTCTTTGGGCCGTACAGCGGCAACCTCGACAACGCGGGCGATCGCGTGGCGCTCTACAAGCCCGATCCACCGCAGACCGAAACCGACCCCAGCCCCGGTTCGGTGCCGCACGTGCTGGTGGAAGACATTCACTACGAACCGGCCGCTCCGTGGCCCGCGGAAGCAGATGGCACGGGCAAATCGCTGCAACGTCTCGCCGCCACTCCGTTCGCGGACGATCCCGCGAGCTGGCAGGCCGCCGAGCCGACAGCCGGGCAGCCCAACGCCGGCGACACCAATCCCGATTGGGATGGCGACGGCCTGCCGAACGACTGGGAAAGCGCACACCAACTCGATCCACACGACGCCACCGGTGACAACGGCGCGGCCGGCGATCCCGATCACGACGGCCTGACGAATCTCCAGGAATACTTCGCCGGAACCGATCCGCAGCTCGCGGCCAGCCGCCTCGCGATCGGCGCCGTCGATCTCAACGACGCCGAAACCTTGATCCGTTTTGTCGCCGTCGCCGGCAAGACTTACACCGTTGTCTTCACCGACAACCTCGCCAGCGGCGCGTGGCAGCGGTTGGCCGACGTCGCCGCTCCGCCCGCCACCGGCGAAGTCACGGTGCGCGATCCGGCCCGGCTGGCGACGCGCTTTTATCGCTTGGTCACACCGCGGATGCCGTAGCCAGCGCGCGGCGCGGAAAGAGTTTTGGGCGCAAAGCGCGAACGCGGTTTCCGGCCAGTGAGCGGCGCGTTGCCTGAGGTCAGTCTTTTCGACCGAGGTTTCCGGGCGTGAGCAAATCGCCCCAACGCAGGCGCTCTTCCAGCATCCTGCGCTGGACCAGCCAGTCGGCCAGGTCGATCAGTTCCCGCCCCACGCGGTTCAATTCCTCGCCGGCCTGCACGGCCAGGATCATCTCCGGGTCGTTGAACGGCGGCGTCCGCTGAAACGCCTCCGAGAGCAGCAGTCCTTGATCGTAAAAGCGCGCGAGCAGATGCGTGGCCACAAGGCGCAGCTTGGGGGTGAAGATCAGCGGCAGCCAGCGTTGGATCTCCGGTTGCGACGCCTCCTCCGCCGTGAGGTGCCCGAAGAAGAAACAGAACTCGCGCACCTCGTCCTTCATGGGCGGAAAATCGTCGAGGGCGTCCGGCGGGAGTTGGTTGAACTCCTGCACGAACTCGCGCAACCGGCGAACGAACGTACGAAACAGCGGTCCGCCGAGATTGGCCAGGGCCAGGATCGCCACGAAGCGTTGGGTGAAAACCGCTTTCTCGTTCGCCACCGCCTGGAACAACGACTGGCCTTCGTCGCGCACCGCCACCGCGATGCGCTCGAACACCGCCGCGAACGGGTCGCCGCGCTGGCGACGCTGGCCAGCGATGGCGCCCAGCGCGTGCGGCAGCAACGTGCCGGCGCGCAGCAACTCGGACAGGCTCAAGGACAATTCCGCCGAGGCGATGGCGCGTTCGCGCGCGCGCCGTCGCCGGTCGTCATCGCCAGGTTTGGTTTCCTGGGGTCCAACGGGCATGGTCGATTCGGCCCCCACCGGGCAGCCGGTGTCCCTTACCGCGAGTCGGGAGACACGGCAAGCGAGCAGTTCGCGGTCCGCCGCCGGTGTCGTTCCGTCGCCGCGCGCAGGTTTTGGTCACGCCAGCGAAGCGCCTCGTCCCAGCCGGGAGCGGGTCGTCACTTTCCTTTGGGCCGAAACGGCTCGCGCGCGTACCGCTTGGGCGTGATGAAGACGGACCAACCATTCGACCGTGCGGCCATCCCCCGGCTGCCGCAGGCGCCGCGCGAGCGGTTCGACGGAATCGTGCACGTGGCGCTCGGACTGGCCGCGCTGGCCGCGTGCGTGCAGTTCCAAGCGGCCATCGCCCGTTTCATTCCGCGTGCCGGAACATTCGCCGCGCGACTGAGCGAAACGCCCGAAATGCTGGCGAACCCGACCTATGCCATCCGGTACGTGGACACGAACCTGGCGGCGCAAGCCGCCGCAAAGGCCCGGCCGGCGGCGGCGGTGACCAGGAGCGAAAGTGCGCCGCCCGCGCCGCGCAATCCGTCCAGCATCTGACTCTGGCCTTCCGAACCAGCCGCTCCGATTGCTGTCAGGCCCGGCTGGTGTTTGGCCGGGCGGTCGGGTAAATTCTCGCCCCAAGACATGGCGACAGGATGGCAACGTTTTCGCCGTTTGTGCGGCAGGCCGGCGGGCCGGCTGGTCTGCTGGTTTGGATTGTTCACGCTCCTGGTGGTGATCGATGCCGTGCAGCTTTACGCCGGCCAACGCTTCGAGGACTTCACCATCACCTGGCCCACCGCTCTGCGGCGCGGCTGCGAGAGCAATTACACCATGGCCGTGCTCGGCCTGGGCGTGCTGTGGCTGGCGCGCCGCTTTCCGTTCGACCGGGCGCACGGCTGGCGCTGGTTCGCGCGCCACTTCGGCCTGGCGCTGGTTTACGCGGCGGTGTACAGCGCCACCTACGCGTTGCTGGTGAACGGCCAGATGTCGGTGAAAGGAAAAGTGTTCGTCTTCCCGGAGACGTTCAAGAAGCTGATCGTTTTCTACACTTACGGGAACGTCGGTTTCTACTGGCTGGTCGTGCTGGCCCATCACGGGTGGCACTACTATCAGCGGTATCGGGAGCGCGAGCGGCGCACGGTCGAACTCGAAGGCCAGCTCGCCCGCGCCCAGCTCCAGGCGCTGCGAATGCAACTCAACCCGCACTTCCTGTTCAATGCGCTCAACACCGTCGCCGCGTTGATCCACGAGCAGCCCGAGATCGCCGACCGCACGGTCACGCGCCTGAGCGAATTGCTGCGGGTCAGTCTCGACCGGAGCAACGACCAGGAGATTCCGCTCGGGCAGGAACTCGATTTTCTCGACCGCTACCTCGAGATCGAACAGACCCGTTTCGGCGACCGCCTTCACGTGACGATCGAGGTGCCGGATGCGCTCAAGGAAGCGTTCGTGCCCGCGCTGGTGCTCCAACCGATCGTGGAAAACGCCATCCGCCACGGCATCGAGGAACGGGAGACCGGCGGGCGGATCGTGATCCGGGCGGCGCGCCGCGACGGCCAGCTCGAACTGACCGTGACCGACAACGGGCCGGGCCTGGCGGCCGGCGAAACAACCTTCAAACGCGAAGGCATTGGCCTGTCCAACACCCGCTCGCGGCTGCGCCACCTCTACGGCGAGTGCCAGGGCCTGGAATTGCGTCCCGCGGAAGGTGGCGGCTTGGAGGTGCGGATTCACCTGCCGCTGCGGACCCCTCGCGATCCGGTGCCGCAACCGCAGCACCCCGCCGTGGTCGTCGGCTGCAACCCGCCCCTGCCCTGCTCATGACCGCGCCCGCACCCATCCGTACCGTGATCGCGGACGACGAAGCGCCCGCGCGCCTGCGGCTGCGTCACCTGCTCAAAAGCGAGCCTCATTATGCGATCGTGGCGGAAGCCGCGAGCGGCCGGCAGGCAGTGGAAGCCATCCGCGCGCACGCGCCGGAGCTGGTGTTTCTGGATGTCCAGATGCCCGCGCCCAACGGCTTGCAGGTGTGCGCCGAAATCGGCCCCGAAGCCATGCCGGCCGTGGTGTTCGTCACCGCCTACGACCGGTTCGCGCTCCAGGCCTTCGAAGTGCACGCGGTGGGTTATCTGCTCAAGCCGATCGACCGCGAGCGCTTCCAACAAACGCTCCGGCTGCTGCACACCCGCCTGCGCGGCGGTGCCCGTGCCGCCGGGCCGGATGCCCAGTTGCTCTCGTTGTTGGCGAGTTTGCGGCGCGCGCCCCGCGGCCTCGACCGCCTGGCCATCAAGGTGGATGGCCGGGTGCTGTTCGTGCGGACCGCGGAGGTCGATTGGCTCGAAGCCGAAGGCAATTACGTGCGGCTCCACGTGGGGACGGCCAGCCACCTGTTCCGCGAAACCTTGTCGGCGCTGGAAGCCGACCTGCCGGCGGACCGATTCCTGCGCATCAGCCGCTCGGCGATCGTGAACCTGGACGCGGTCAAGGAACTCCAGCCGCTTTTCTATGGCGACTACGCGGTCATTCTGCGGGACGGACGGCAACTCACGTTGTCGCGGAACTACCGGGCGGGCCTGGACCGGCTGTTGACCCGCCGGGGCGGGCGCGCATTGGACGGAGCGGCGTGACCACCGTCGTTTCGGATTTACACCTCGTGTCCGGTTGTTACGCTCGGCTCATGCCTGAAATTGCGGAGTTCGTAAATCGAGGGGCGGCGCAAATCACGCCGGCCATTGTGCAAACCGTCCTGCGCAAACTGCCGTTGTGGAAGGCGGAGTTCACGCAGATCAACGCTCCGAAGTACCCGCATCTGGTGCGCCAGCTCGAATTCCTGGCGGACGTGGTGGAAGACGCTGCCGATGGCGCCTACAAAGAACTGCCTTACGTGGCGCTCGCGGGCGCGGTGTTTGCGCTCGCCTACGCGCACAACAAGCTGGACCTGATCCCGGACAGCAACCAGGAGTTCGGGCGGGCGGACGATTCCGCGGTGGTGCGCGCGGTGCTCATCAAGTACGAGAAGGCCTTGTCGCGGTACGCCGCGGCGCGCGGCACCGATTGGATGCGCATTTCGAGCAAACCATGACGCATTCGACTTTTTGCCTGCTCCGGCCGGCAAAGTCACCCGCCGACGCCCCCGCCGGCGGAACCGCAGCGCCCGGGGCCAATCGCCCGGTGCTCAGCACGCACGAGAAGGCGCTACAGATCAACCTCGACCAAAGCACCTACGGCGCCTTTGCCGAGATCGGCGCGGGCCAGGAGGTGGCGCGGTGGTTCTTCCGGGTGGGCGGCGCGGCCGGCACCATCGCCAAAACCATGTCCGCTTACGACATGGCGGTGAGCGACGCCATTTACGGCCCGTCCGACCGCTACGTGAGCCGGCAGCGGCTCCAGACGATGCTGCAACACGAGTACGACCTGCAGCACGAGCGCTTAAGCAGCCAGCGCGGCGTGAACACGCGGTTCTTCGTCTTCGCGGACACCGTCGCGGCGCGCAGTTACTCGCGCAACGACGACTGGCATGGCTGGATGGGCATCCGCTTCCAGACCCGGCCGTTGACCCCGCCGTCGGACATCATCATCCACGTGCAGATGCACGACCGGGAAAACCTCCAGCAGCAGGAGGCGCTCGGCATCATGGGCGTGAACCTGGTCTATGCCGCGCTGTACTTGTACGACCAGCCCGAAGTCGCGATCCAGTCGCTCATGGACAACCTCTCGCGCGACCGCGTGGAGGTGGACACGGTGAAGTTCTCCGGACCGGACTTCGCCGGGGTGGACAACCGCCTCATGGCGCTCCAGCTCGTCGCCCGCGGATTGACGGACGCCGCCATGTTCACCGCCCAAGGCGAGGTGGTGCAGGCGGCCGAGGTGCTCTACAAAAAGCCGATTCTCGTCACCCGCGGCAGCTTCCGGCCGGTGACCCGCGCGACCATGGACATGTTCGAGTGCGCGCGCTCCGAGTTCCTCAATGAGCCGCAGGTCCAGGGTGAGCGCATCGTGGTCCTGGCCGAAATGACGCTCAAAAACCTCGCCGAGGGCGGCGTCATCGACCACAAGGATTTCCTGGACCGCGTGGACACGCTGGGGGCGCTCGGCCAGACCGTGCTGATCTCCGACTACGCCGAGTTTCACCGGCTGGCCAGCTACCTTTTCCGCTACACCAAAAAAATGATCGGTCTCGCCTTGGGCGTGCCGATCCTGCA
>JAKCAB010000101.1 GCA_021839785.1 bacterium
CACGACTGGAAATCCACCGAGACACTGGTGCGCAACCTGGTCGATATCGCCAGCAAAGGCGGCAATTACCTGCTGAACGTCGGTCCGACGAGCGAAGGCTTGATCCCCGCCCCGTCGGTCGAGCGACTCGAGGAAGTCGGCGCCTGGATGAAGGTCAACGGCGAGGCGATCTACGGCACCAGCGCCAGCCCGTTCAAAAAGCTGTTTTGGGGCCGCTGCACGCAAAAGCCAGGCAAACTCTACCTGCACGTGTTCAACTGGCCCGCCGACGGCCAACTGCCGGTGCCGCTCGCGAGCGCGGTCGCCAAGGCCTATTTGCTGGCCGACAAAGCGAAGGCGCTCCAGGTGGCGAGCACCGCGGAGGGCAAAGTCGTCAGCTTGCCCAGCGCCTCGCCCACACCTTACGCGGGGGTCGTCGTGCTGGAAATCGCCGGCGCCCCCGAGGTGACCGCGACCGCGATCCCGCGCATCCAACCGGCGGCCGATGGCAGCCTGACGCTCAAGGCCGGCGAGGCCGAATTGATCGGCGACGCCGTCCGCGTGGAGCGACGCGGCGGCCAGGACAACATCGGCTTCTGGACGAACCCGAAGGATTACGCGCAATGGCCGGTCACCCTCGCCAAGGCCGGGTCCTATGAGGTGGTGGCCACGTTCGCCTGTGCGCCCGGCGCCGACGGCAGCCGGCTCGAACTCAGCATCGGCAACCAGTCGTGGACCGGGCCGGAGGTTCCCGCCACGCAAAGCTGGGAGGACTTTGTCACCGAAACCGCCGGCACCATCGAAATCGAAAAGGCCGGCCCGGCAAACGTGGCGCTGAAGGTGGCGGACATGCCCCACGGCGCGGTGATCAACCTCCGCTCCTTGATCTTCCGTCCGCTGAACTGATTCAGCCGGGAGCAGATGGCACCTTGACCGCCGGCCGGGGCCTCTTGGCCGGCGGTTTTCGTGTGAACCTGAATTCCGAAGCTGGGGGAGCCCGCCCGCCCTCGGGTGTGGCTGGACGCGCTTCGCGTCCAGCGCCTGGGAGCACACGCCGCCGGCGTGTCTGTTTCGGCGGCTCGCCGAAACGCTGTCCAGTCCATGATCCGCATCCGGCGCGGAAAGGCCGCCGCTGACTGATGTCAGCAGCCACCGGGATCACGCGGGGCGCGTGCGCTCCCCAGCTCAACTTTGGTTTTCGTTTGAAAGTTTGGGAGTGTTTCCCCAACGGTCCGCGCAAAGACCTGTTGCGGGTTTCGGAGGATTTGCTATCAGACCGCCGCAGCCGGGGCGGCGGTCGGTGACCGCCGCGGGCACCGTGAATGAAGGTCCAGTTGAACTTGCAGATGCGGCCGCAGCCGAATGACGAAACTTGCGGCCCCACCTGCCTGCACGCGCTGTACCGCTATTACGGGGATTCGCTCTCGCTCGGGGCGGTGATCCGCCAGGTGCCGCGTCTGCCCAGCGGCGGCACGTTGGGCGTGATGCTCGCCAACCACGCCCTCCGCCGCGGCTACCGCGCCCGCATCTATTCCTACAACCTCCAGTTGTTCGATCCCACCTGGTTCGCGCCCGGCGCGCCCGACATTCGGGAGCGGCTCGCGGTGCAGCGGAAGGTCAAGCACGATCCCAAGCTCGCCACCGCCACCGCGGCTTACCTCGAGTTCCTGAACCTGGGCGGCGAACTGCGTTTCGAAGACCTCACCAAGGCGTTGATCCGAAAATACCTGAACCGCCAGCACCCGATCCTGACCGGCCTCAACGCCACCTACCTTTACCGGTGCGCGCGCGAATTCGGACCGAAGTCCGATTACGACGACGTTCGCGGCGAACCGCTGGGGCACTTCGTGGTGTTGTCCGGTTACGATCGCCGGCAGCGCACCGTCAGCATCGCGGACCCGCTGCCGTCCAACCCGGCCACGGCGACGCATTATTACGAGGTCACGATGGATCGGTTGATCGGCTCCATCCTGTTGGGCATCGTCACCTACGACGCCAATCTGCTGATCATCTGGCCGAACTAAGCTGGGTGTCCCCGCCCTTTTTTGTATGCGCGTTCTCATTGTGGTGAACAATCCTCAGGAGTGGCCCCTCGAAGTGCCGGGCGTCGAGGTCGTGGCCGCCCGTTCGTACCTGGTCGATCCGGAGTTCGCGGACCTCGACCGGGCGAAGGTGTTCAATTTCTGCCGCTCCTACCGTTACCAGAGCATCGGCTACTACGTGTCCTTGCTGGCGGCGGCGCGCGGCCACAAGCCGATCCCCGACATCGCCACCATCCAGGACATGAAGTCGCAGACCGTCGTGCGCCTGATGTCCGATGAACTGGAGGAATTGATTCAGGAAAGCCTGGCGGGGATGCGGTCGAACCGGTTCACGCTGAGCATCTATTTCGGGCGGAATCTGGCCGGCAAGTACGACCGCCTCAGCGCCACGCTATTCAAGTTGTTCCAAGCGCCGTTCGTGCGGGCGGAATTCGTGCGCACCGACAAGTGGGAGTTGCAAAGCATCGGTCCCATCGCCGCCCGCGACATCCCGGACGCGCACCACAGCTTCGCGATCGAGGCGGCCTCCCACTACCTCGCGGGGCGCGGCCCGTCGGTGCGGCCCCGCGTGGTCGAGCGCTACGACATGGCGATTCTCTTCGATCCGCAGGCCAAAGACCTGACCTCCGACCAGGCGGCGATCGAAAAGTTCATCAAGGCCGCCGCCGGCCTGGGCATCCACGCCGAGGTGATCGACAAAGAGGATTTCGCCCGCGTGGCCGAATTCGACGCCTTGTTCATCCGCGAAACGACCAGCGTGAACCATCACACCTACCGCTTTTCGCGGCGCGCCCTGGCCGAGGGCCTGGTCGTCGTGGACGATCCCGACTCGATCCTCAAATGCTGCAACAAGGTCTATCTGGCCGAATTGCTCGACCGGCGGCAGATCCTGACGCCGCGGACGCTCATCGTGCACCGCGACAACGTCGAGGAAATCGTCCCCCAACTGGGCCTGCCCTGCATTCTCAAGCAGCCGGACAGCGCCTTCTCGCAAGGCGTGGTCAAGGCCGACACGCCCGAGGAGGTGAAACGCGGGGCCGAGGAAATGCTCGAGCGCTCGGACCTGGTCATCGCCCAGGAATTCCTCCCGACGCCGTTCGACTGGCGGATCGGCATCTTCGATCGCAAGCCGCTTTACGCCTGCCAGTACTTCATGGCGGGCAAGCACTGGCAGATCATCAATCACGAAGGCGACGAAAACTCACGCTACGGCCGGGTGAAAACCCTGCCCGTGGAACTCGCGCCCAACCGCGTCGTGCGCACCGCGCTCAAGGCGGCGAACCTGATCGGCGACGGCCTCTACGGCGTGGACCTCAAACAAGTGGGCCAGAAATGCTACGTCATCGAGGTGAACGACAATCCCACCATCCAATCCACCTTCGAGGACGCCGTGATGAAAGACTCGCTGTACGAGCGAATCATGGAGGTTTTCCTGCACCGCTTGGAGCGCCGCCGCCAGGGCTTACCCGAATGAGCACCGCCACGGACCGACTTGCGCTCTTTGCCGGGACCGGCGTTGAACTCGAATTCATGATCGTCGAGGCGGCGACGCTCGCCGTTCGGCCGATCAGTGACGAGTTGATCCGCGCGGTCACCGGCGCCTACCAGTCCGATGTCGAGCGCGGCGAATTCTGCTGGTCGAACGAGCTCGTGCTCCACGTCATCGAACTCAAGACCAACGGCCCGGCGAGATCGCTCGGCCACCTCGCACGCGGTTTTCAAACCGAAGTCAACGAAGTCAACCGCCGGCTGGCGTCCTTGGGCGCGCGGCTCATGCCCACGGCCATGCATCCCTGGATGGATCCGCACGCGGAAACGCGTCTCTGGCCGCACGAATACAGCGCCGTCTATGAGGCCTACAACCGCATCTTCGGCTGCCAGGGCCACGGCTGGTCCAACCTCCAGAGCCTCCATCTGAACCTGCCCTTCGCGAACGACGCCGAGTTCGCCGCGCTGCACGCCGCCGTCCGCGCGCTGTTGCCGATCCTGCCGGCGCTTGCCGCCAGTTCGCCGGTGATGGACGCGCGGACCACCGGCTGGTTGGACAACCGCCTCGCCGTCTATCGCACCAACTCGGCCAAAATCCCGTCGCTGACTGGACGCGTGATTCCGGAGCCGGTCTTTTCCGAGGCCGATTACCACCGCGAAATCTACCAACGCATTTACGCCGACATCGCGCCGCACGACCCGGAAGGCGTGCTCCGGGACGAGTTCCTGAACTCGCGCGGCGCCATCGCCCGGTTCGGCCGCGGCAGCATCGAGATTCGCGTGCTCGACGTGCAAGAATGTCCGCTGGCCGACCTCGCGATCACGGAGTTGATCGTCGAAACCCTGCGCGCACTGGCGGCCGAACGCTGGCTCAGCCTCGATCGCTTGAAGGCGCTGCCGACCGAGCGTCTCGAACAAATCTTCCTCGCGACCGCCAAGGACGGCGAAGCTGCGACCGTCGCCGATCCCGACTACCTGGAAATCTTCGGTTGGCAAAGCGGCCAGGCGTGCCGCGCCACCGATCTTTGGCGCTGGATTGCGGCGGAACTGGCGGTGCGGTCGCGGTTGGCCCCGGACGCGGTTCGCGCTTTGGACCTCATCCTTGAGCGCGGCACGCTGGCGCGCCGGATTTTGCGTCGCCTGGGAGGCAATTGTTCCCGCGCGCGCTTGCAGGAAACCTACGGCCAACTCTGCGATTGCCTGGCCGCGGGTCGATTGTTCGAAGCTTGAAGGAACGGTCAGCCGTCAATTCAGCAGTCGGTACCAGTTGTCGCGCTGGTGGGGTTCGTAGCCGAGGTCGCGGATGAGCCGCTGCATGTCGGCCACGGTCATGCGAAACGTCGCCCCCGCCTGGCTGACCACGTTTTCCTCGATCATGATGCTCCCGAGGTCGTTCGCTCCAAACTTCAGCGCCACCTGGCCGATTGCCGGTCCCTGAGTCACCCATGAGCTTTGGACGTTGGTGAAGTTGTCGAGGTAGATACGGCTCAGCGCTTGAGTCCGCAGGTATTCATGTGCGCCAACCGTCTGCGCCTTTAGCTTCGTATTCTCCGCTTGGAAGGTCCAGGCGATGAAAGCCGTGAAGTGCCCGCCGGTTCCCGCGAGCGATTTGTCCTGCTGTTGACGCAGCCGATCCAGGTGTTCGATGCGATCTTCGACCGTCTCGACATGGCCGAACATCATCGTCGCGCTCGAGTAGAGGCCCAGCCGGTGCGCCACGTCCATGACCTCCAGCCATTCGTCGCTGGTCGCCTTCAAGGGTGAAACCCGCTGCCGGACGCGGTCCACCAGGATTTCACCGCCGCCGCCCGGAATCGATCCCAGGCCCGCCGCCGTGAAATCGCGGATGATTTTTTCCAGCGGCTCGCCGAAAACTTCGCGGAAATGGACGAACTCGCTCGGGCTGAAGCCGTGGATGTTCACCTGCGGGAACTTCGCCTTCATGTGGCTGAGCAGGTCAAGATACCACTGCTTGGTCAACTTCGGATGGTGCCCGCCTTGCAGGAGAATCTGCGTGCCGCCCTGGGCAATCGTCTCCTCGATCTTCCGGTCCATCTCAGCGTGGGAAATCACGTAGGCGTCGTCGTCGCCCTCCACGCGATAGAACGCGCAAAACTTGCAATAGACGTTGCAGACATTCGTGTAGTTGACGTTCCGGTCCACGATGTAGGTGACGATCCCATTGCCGCGGCCGTCGTAAGCCGTGGCCTTGGCGAGCTGGCGGCGGCGGTCGGCGAGCGCGCCCAAGTCTTCCAAGGGCAACCGGTAAAGCCGCAGCGCCTCCGCGCGGTCGATCCGCCGGCCGTCCCAGACCTTTTGCAGCAAGTCGTCAAGCGACGCGTCGTAAACCATGCGTCGAAGTTACCGGCTCCGCCCCGGAACGCAAAGCCCGTCCAAACCCGAAACCCGAGACTCGAGACCCGATACCCAAGACCCGAGACCCGAGACCCGCCTGCATTCACCTCCCCAACACTTCCCAGCCAAACCGCAGGATCATCACCGTGACGATCACGAGGAAGAAACCGCGCACGAACCGGTTGCCTTCGAGCAGCGCCAGCCGCGTCCCGATCAGCGACCCCGCCACGTTGCAGACCGCCATCGGCAGGCCGTAGCGGTAAAGCACGTTGTGCGTCGCGGCAAAATACGCGATTGCCGCCAGGTTGGTGGCGAAGTTGATCACCTTCGCGCTGGCCGACGCCGCCAGAAAATCGAAGCCGAACAGACCGATGAACGCGAAGATCAGGAAGCTTCCTGTGCCGGGACCGAAGAAACCGTCGTAAAACCCGATCGCCGCCCCCACCGCGACGCCGAAGACCCGCTCCCGGTGCGCGGTGAAGCGCGGCGCGTGCAGGTGCCCGAAGTCTTTTCGGACGAAGGTGTAAATCGCCACGCCGACCAGCAGCGCCAGGCAGATCGGCTTGAGCACCTCCGGCTTCAGCAAGGACACCACCCGCGCGCCGAGAAAGGAAAACGCGAAAGCCGCCGCCGCCGCGGGCAACAGCGAATGCCAGTTCAAGCACACCCGGCGGGCATACTGCACGACCGCCATGCCGGTGCCGCAGATCGAGGAGAGTTTGTTGGTGCCAAAAACCGCTGCCAGACCCGCCGCGTCCGTGGGCGGCAAAAACAACAGCAGCGCCGGCAACTGGATCAGCCCGCCACCTCCGACGACCGAGTCCACAAAGCCGGCCAGCAGTGCGCAAAGGCACAGGCTGGCCAGGGTCAGCGGATCGGGCATCATACTTCGATCAGGACGCGGTTCGGCCGCGAAGCTAAAGGCGCACCTTCCGCCAGACCAGCGCCAAACAGCCTTCGCCCGCGCGCCACAGTTATCCGTAAAAGCTGGTGGGAGCGAATTCCTGGCGTTCGCTCTGCCCACCCCGCTCCTTGCGCGCTTGCCCGGTGAATCGCACTCGCGCACACTCGACGCCGCCGTATTCAGATCAAGTCGCTCCACCGCCATGGAACCAGTCCGACTGCTCCGCGAACTCGTCGCTTTGCCCAGCGTGAACCCCGCGTTCGTGCCCGCCAACGATCCGGCCGCGGGCGAGGCGCGGGTCGCGGACTGCCTCGCGTCGCACGCCGCCAAAGTGGGCTTGGAAGTCCGGCGCCAACCCGTGCTGCCGACGCGGGAGAATTTGCTCGTCTCGCTGTCGCCGGCCGGCCGCGCGCGCCGACGCGTGTTGCTGGCGCCCCACATGGACACGGTGGGTGCGAACGCTGCGCAGTTGAAGCCCGTCGTTCGCAACGGCCGCCTACACGGGCGCGGGGCCTGCGACACCAAGGGCAGCATCGCGGCGATGTTCGCCGCGCTCGCCGCCCTCTCGCGCAGCGGCCGCCGACCGGCGGAAACCGAGATCGTGCTGGCCACGCTCGTGGATGAAGAAAACCAGCAACGCGGCTCGCGCGCGCTGGCCGCTTCGAAGTTCCAGGCCGACCTGGCCATCGTGGGCGAGCCGACGGGGCTCAAAGTGGTCACCGCCCACAAAGGCAATCTCTGGCTGCGCCTCGAGACGCGGGGCAAGGCCGCGCACGGCGCCCGCCCCGAACTCGGACGCAACGCGGCTTTGGAGATGGCCCGGATCGTGCAGTTGCTGGAAACCGAGTACGCCTCGGCGCTGCGTTGCCGGCGGCACCCGGTGCTCGGCTACGCCACCATCAGCGTGGGTACCATCGCCGGCGGCACCCAGCCGAACATCGTGCCGGACCGCTGCGCCATCCACGCCGACCGGCGCACCTTGCCCGGCGAAACCGAGTCGGGCGTCCGGCGCGAAATCCAGGCGCTGCTGCGGCTGCACGGCTTGCGGGCCAGCGTGGCCGACAGCAAAGACGCGCCCTGCTGGCCAATGGAAACCGCGCCCGACCTGCCGTTGGTTCGCGAATTCATGGACTGCATCGGCCAGCGCGGTCCCGCCGGCGCGCATTACTTTTGCGACGCCTCGGTGCTCAGCCATGCCGGCATCCCCAGCGTCGTGTTCGGGCCGGGCGACATCGCGCAAGCCCACACCGCGGGCGAGTGGATTTCGCTGCGCCAACTCGACCAGGCCACCGCGCTGCTGATCCGCTTTTTGCGGAGCCTGCCCTGACGTTCGCCCGCCCCGATGCGCCTGGCCTTGCTCACCCACGAACCGTTCTACCCGCCCAGCGGCGGCGGGTCGGCGGAGGCGCCGTACCTGGTCCGCGAATTGGTCCGGCGCGGCCACGCGGTGAGTGTGTTCGGCCCGCCGTCCGAGAATCCGGCGAGCGTCGCGCGCGAATTTGGCGTCACGCTGCACGCCTTCACCGGCTGGGAAATGGGCCGGACCACGCGCTGGCGGAATTTGAAATACCTGTTTTACCCCGCGGCGCTGCGCCGGCTGGTCGAACGCGTCGCGGCGCGGGAACGCTTCGATTTGATCCTCTCCCAACACGCGATCTCGGCCGTCGCGGCCGGCCGACTGAAGCGGCGGCTGCGCGTGCCCGTGGTGATGAACTTCCTCGATTTTCTGACCGGGTTCATGGAAACGTGGCCGGGCTGGCTGATGCCGCCGCCCGTGCTGGCCGTGCTCAAGCGTTACGAGCTTTCCTTGCCGCGGAGGTTCGACGCCGACGCGGTGCTGACGGTGTCCGACGTGTTGGCGGATTTGTTCGCCGAGACCGGTTTTCCGCGCGAGCGGCTGCGGCCGATTTACTACGGCTACGACGCGACGTTGTTTCCGTTCGACAATGCCGCGGTGGCTCGACGCGAGGACGCGTCGCCGACCGTCGTGATGCACGGGTCGTTCGATCATCATCATCTCGGCAACATCGCGCTGGAGGCCGTGGCGCGGGTGCGGGCCGAACGGAAGGACGTGACGTTCGAGTTCATCGGGCCGGAAACCGAAGCGTGGCAGAGATTCAACCGAAATGCGGCGCGGCGCGGGTTGGGCGGCGCGCTGCGCAACGCCGGCTTCGTGCCGTATCGCGAAATCGCGGGCCGGTTCGGGCAGGCGAGGATCGGCATCGTGCCCTACGAGGAATCCGCCGGCGTCCATTGCGCGTTCGTCGCCAAAGCCGTGGAGTATTTGGGACTTGGCTTGCCGGTGGTGGCGACGCCGTTGCGCGGCCTGCAGCGATATTTCAAAGACGAACCGCTGATCCGGTTCGCCGAGTTCGACGGCAGCAGCTTCGGCGAGGCGATTCTCGGCTGGTTGCGTGAACCGCCGGAGCGGCGCGCCGAATGGGGGCGCGCGGCAGCGGCGCGGGTTCGGCAAGGTTTGGAGTGGCGGATCATCGCGGAACGCGCGTTGGATTTTGTGGAAGAAACGCTCCGTCGCTGGCAAGATGCCCGGCCTTGAACGCCGCATGACCGCCGCCAAAAGATTCGCCTTCTTCCGCCAGAGCGGCTGGATGGCCTTTGCCACGGGGTTGGGCGGCGTGTTCATGTGGATTGTCCACATTCCGGCCGGGGCGCTGCTCACCAAGCCCGAATACGGCGTGTTCCAAGCGCTGTTGCAAGTGATGAACTTGATGCTGATCCCGGCGATTGGCTTGCAGATCATCGTAGCACAACAGACGGCGGCGGCGGTGAACGACACGCAGCGGCACCAATTGGCGTTCACCGTGAGGCGCCTGTTGGCCGCGGTCACCGGTATCTGGCTGGTCCTGGCGCTGGGCGTGTTCGCGTTTCGCGGCGAGGCGATCCGCGAATTGCAGATCGCGAATCCCGCGGCCCTTTGGCTGACCGTGCTCGTGGGTTTGATGATGCTGTGGTGGCCGGTGCTACAGGGGATCTTGCAGGGCAAGCAGGATTTCCTGTGGTACGGTTGGCTCCAGGTGGTGAATGGGACCGCGCGGTTTGGCGGCGTTTTGGTGGTCGTCGGCCTGTTTGGCGGGCAAGCGGCGGGCGCGGTGTCCGCGGCGCTGTTCGGGTTCGCCATGACCGTGGGCGTGGCGGCGTGGCACAGCCGCAGCGTGTGGCTGCTGCCCGGTGAGCCGGTGGCCTGGCGGCCGTGGCTGGCGCGCGTGGTGCCGCTAACGCTGGGACTGGCGGCCGGTCAGTTCATAATGGCGGCCGACCAATTGGTCGTGCAAAGCACCTTCGATCGCAACGTGACGGCAATCTACGGCGCCGCGGGCATGATCGGCCGGGCGCTGATCTTCTTCACGGCCGCCGTGTTCGCGGTGATGTTTCCCAAGATCGTCGCCAGCCGGGCACGGGCGGAGAAGACGGATGTTTTCGCGCTTGCGCTGGGAGCGACGGCGGTACTGGGCGGCGGCGCAGCGCTGGGCTGCACGATCTTGCCGGAGCTGCCGTTGCGCCTGATTTACGGCACGAAATACCTCGCCAGCGCGCCGCTGGTGCCTTGGTTCGTCTGGTGCATGTTGCCGTTGACGCTGGCCAACGTGATGGTCGGCAACCTGCTGGCGCACGAGCG
>JAKCAB010000421.1 GCA_021839785.1 bacterium
TGGCGCCCCGGCGAATCGTGACTTGGGCTGGCTGGCGCGGCGGTTTGGAACACTGCCGTGCCTGGTCTTTATCAAGACGGCGGGTTGGCCCCGGTGGTTTCCTGCCCGGCAGCGACCGCCGCGGCGCGATCGTTTGGCGGGGCACAAAGGGGCGGGCGTGGGCGTTACCCGTCTTTACCTGTGGACCAATTTTTATCGCAATTGCGACATTTTCTGTGCCAGGCGATGCCTGCGCTCCCCTTTTCCACGCACGGCAACGGTCCTGGCGATTCCGGTCGTTGGCAAGCGGTTGAGCCCTTGAGCGGCGGCCCGAAACTGAGCAGCGCCCGGCGGGCGCGCCCGGTTTTCCGCGCGCTCGCCAGCGCAACGACGGCAACTTAGCCTCGCGTGGCGTGGCCAATCCGTTTTATCAGACCGGCGAGCAACGGGCCGGCAAGGTGCGGGACTTGTTCGGGACGATCGCGCGGCGGTACGACCTGATCAACGACCTGCAAAGCCTCGGCCTGCACCGCGCCTGGAAGCGCCGGCTCGTCGGCTTGGCGCGACTGCGGACTAGTGACCAGGCTCTGGACTTGTGCTGCGGCACCGGCGACGTGGCCTTTGCCCTCGCCCAAACCGGCGCCGAGGTCACCGGCCTCGATTTCAGCCCGGCCATGCTGGACGTGGCCCGCGCGCGCGCCGAACGCCAGGCCGGCCGCGTGACTTTTGTCCAAGGCGACGCGCTGCGCCTGCCTTTTGCGGACAACGCGTTCGACGCGGTCACGATCAGTTACGGGTTGCGCAACCTGGCGGATTTCGAGGCTGGCCTCGCCGAAATGCAGCGCGTCGCCAAGCCGGGCGGGCGGTTGCTCGTGCTGGACTTCGGACGACCGGCGAACCCGGTTTGGCGCGGCCTGTACTTCGCTTACCTGCGCCTGGCAGTGCCGGTGTTTGGCCGGCTCTTCGCCGGCAGCGCGGACGCTTACGCTTACATCCTCGAATCGCTCCGGCACTATCCGGGCCAGCAAGGCGTGGCCGAATTGATGCGCCGCCAAGGTTTGGCGAAGGTGGCCGTGCACGATCTGCTGGGAGGCGCGATGGGCATCGATTCCGCGGAGAAGCGGTGAAGCGAAAGTGCCGGAAGGGTTTCGCCGGCGACGACAGAATTTTGCCGCTTCGAGTTTCCATCGCGGGCCGGAAGGCAAAGGCCGAAACCCGAAGGAGACCCGAAATTCGAACTCCGAAAAGCAACGGTCGTTCACGGGCCAATCTGACCTTTGCGCTGCGAGCTTGTTTCGGTTTTCGGTTTTCGGTTTTCGAGTTTGGCTGCCGTCGCGGACGGCGGTCTGACTGGGAAGTCAACTCCAGCGGAATCGCGCGTCGTTGACTTGGCCCGGCGGCGTCCTCACCCTCCCGCCATGAACCATCGCCCGTCATCGTTGTTTGCCGCCGGCCGAAAGTTTTGTCGCGTCAGCTTGAGCCGGTTGCCGCTTTTCTTCGGACTGGCTGTGCTGGCCTGGACCGGGCCAATGGCGCGCGCGGACTGGCCAGAGTTCCGCGGGCCTTGGGGCGACGGCTACGCGTCGGCGCCGGGGGATTCCAAGACGGTCGGCTTTCCGCTCCATTGGAGCGAAACCAACAACGTGAAGTGGAAGACCGAAATCCCGTTCCGCGGCTGGTCCACGCCGGTGGTGCTGGGCGACCAGGTCTGGGTGACCACGGCCACCGAGGACGGCCATGATTTCTTCGCCCTCGGCCTCGACGCCGGGACCGGGAAGATTCGGTTCAACGAAAAGGTGTTTCACAGCGACAACCCTGAACCGCTGGGCAACGGCGCCTCGATGAATTGTTACGCCACGCCGTCGCCGGCGATCGAGCCGGGCCGGGTGTATGTCCATTTCGGCAGTTTCGGGACGGCGTGCCTGGACACCGCCACCGGCAAGGTGCTTTGGAAACGGGACGATCTGCGCTGCCGGCACTACCGGGGACCGTCCTCGTCGCCGATCTTGTTCGAAAATTTGCTGATCCTGACGATGGACGGCGTCGATTTGCAGTACCACGTCGCCTTGGACAAACAGACTGGCGCGACCGTTTGGAAGACCGATCGTTCGGTGGCGTGGAACGACGAAAACGTGCCCGGCCAGATGGCGCGCGACGGCGACCTCCGCAAGGCCCACAGCACGCCACTGATCGTGACCGCCGCGGGCCAGCCGCAAATGATCAGCGCCGGCGCCAAGGCGGCGTACGGTTACGACCCGCGGACCGGCCGCGAGCTCTGGCGGGTGCAGTATCCCGATTGGTCGGTGGCGCCGCGTCCGCTGTTCGACCACGGCCTGGCTTTCATCGTGACCGGGCTCATAAAAAAGGAACTGTGGGCGGTCAAGACCGACAGCCGCGGCGATGTGACCAACACGGGCGTGGTGTGGAAACTCAAAACCCACGTCGGCAAATACGCGTCG
The DNA here is from genome assembly GCA_021839785.1 of bacterium. Next base: position 2,439 of record JAKCAB010000421.1, read on the forward strand.
CCGCTGCTCGTGAACGGCCTGATTTACACCGCGGCGGAGGAAAGCTTCGTGACTTGCGTCGAAGCGGCCACAGGCGCGGTGGTGTGGACCGAACGCATCGGTGGCAAGTACGCGGCCTCCCCGATCTACGCCGACGGCCGGTTGTATTTTTTCAGCCAGGAAGGCACGACGATGGTGATCGAGCCGGCCCGGAGTCTGAAAATTCTCGCGAAGAACACGCTCGACGACGGTTTCATGGCGTCGCCCGCGGCGTCCGGCAAGGCGTTCTTTCTGCGCACCAAGACCCACCTGTACCGCATCGAATCCGCCGGCAGCGAAAGCTGAAGCGGCGCCTCAAGTCGTTTCGTTTTGGGAGCCCGATTGCGGTTGCGTCCTGGCGCGGGGATGCGCCTGGTCGTACACCCGTTTCAACCGCTCGGTGGTGACGTGGGTATAGATCTGCGTCGTGGCCAGGTGCGCGTGCCCCAGCAGTTCCTGCACGCTGCGCAAGTCCGCCCCGGCATCGAGCAGGTGGGTGGCAAAGCTGTGTCGCAGTTTGTGCGGCGTCAGCTCCGGATCGAGGCCCGCGGCGGCGAGGTAACGCTTCAAGCGCAATTGCACCGTGCGCGGTGGCACCGGGTCGGTGCCTTCGGCGCGGGCCAGGAAAACCGGTTCGCTCCCGGCCGGCGGGCACTCCAACGTTTTCCAGTAAGCCCGAATCGCCTCCAGCGCCGGCGCGCCGATCGGAACGAGTCGTTCCTTGCTGCCCTTGCCGCGAATTCGCAGTAGTTGCTCCGGCCAATCCAGGTCGTCCACGCGCAATCCGCACACCTCACTGATGCGGAGTCCGCAGGAATAGATCGTTTCGAGGATCGCCGCGTCGCGCCAGTGCTCTACCACAAGCGCCGAGGCGATTGGCGTGCCGGCCCGGCGCATCCGTTCCAACTCCCGCAGCGGCGCGGTCAGCAAGGCAGCGGCCTGCTCGGCGGTGAGGAATTTCGGCAGCCGGCGCGGTTGGCGGGGCAGCGCGAGGTCGCGGATCGGGGTTTGGACCACCTCGCCGCGGCGCACCAGAAAACGGTAAAACGTCCGCAAGGCGCTGAAGCGCAGTTGCACGCCGGCCCGGCTGAGGTGGCCGCGGCCGAGAAAGCGGAGGTACGCGCGGAAATCGTCGCGCGCGAGGCTGCGCCAGGCCGGCGGCTGACCGCGCGCCTGGGCGTGCCAGCGGGCGAATTCGCGCAGGGCCTGGCCGTAATTGCGCTGCGTGTACGGGGAAGCGCCGCTGTCCGCCGCCAGGTGCGCGAAGAAGGCCCGCATTTGCGGGTCGTCGTTCGGCGCGGACTGGGAACCTTCGGTGGCCACGGCGCCAGATTACGCCTCGCCACCGTCGGTCCTCAAACCGGAAGTGGCCGCGAGCCGGGTGTGACCCGAAATCTTGCCGGCCATCGGGTTGACAAATCCGGGCACGCCAGAAACAGTTCGCGGCTTTGGCATCTTTCTATGAAACGCATGAAACTGATCGTTCCGCGCGGATTGGCCTGGGGCTTGGTCGCCTGGCTGGGGTGCTCCGCCGCCCTGGCCTTCGTGTACGAAACGGAGAAAGAGTTTTACGCCACCGGCGACTTCGACGGCGATGGCCGCCAGGACGTGGTGGTGGTGGACCGCGCCACCGGCAAGTACCGTCTCGGCTACGCGCAAGCCGATGGCACCTTCAAGTGGCTCGCCAACCGCGTGACCGGCATCAAGGACCTGACCGGCGTGACGCTGGGACACTTTTTTGACCCCAAGCAGGATGCCCTCGGCGTGACCGCCGCCGACGCCAACAAGGTGGCGATCGTCGATGTCAGCAACCCGGGCCAGCCCAACCCGCCAGTGCCGGTGCCGTACGAGTCGCTCGGACCAGCCACGCTGCTGGCCGTGGACGTCGGCGGCGAGGGCAACACACCGCTGGACGACCTGTTCATCGAGAGCATTTACAATGACCCGGACCCCTTCAAAGGCTCTTTGCTGCGCAACGAAAGCGGCAAGATCGAGAAGATCATTTCCGAGCAGACGATGCAGCGGCAGGCGACGCGGGCGAACCGGATCGCCTTGAAAACCGGCGGGCCGCTGTTCGCCGCGGGGATTTTGAACGGGGACAACGATGCCGTGTTCGCGGTGGCGGACTTTTCGAGTGCCGAACCGCAAACCGTGGCCGAGGTGCAGGGCCTGGCCAAGAACACTGCCTTCGCGGTGGCGCATTTTCGCGGCCAGCCGGAGGCAGAGTTGATGTTTTATGTGCCGGGCGAGCCGAAGCTCCAAGTGGCGCTGGTCGAGAGCGCCTCGGACACTTCCGCCACGCTGGGCAGCTTGAAGGATTTCGATCTCGGCAAGCCGATCAAACTGGCGCTGCCGGTGGCGGGCGAAAAAGGCGACCAATTGCTCGTGCTGTTCGGCAGGGGCGACAGCGCCGAGGTGTACAAGTTCGATGCCGCCAGCGCGCCCGCGCCGGTGCAGTCGATCGCGCCCCGGCAGGGCGAGTTGTTGTTCGGCGCGGCGGCGGTGGACCAGCAGTTCGTGGTGTTCCAGGCCGCGGATTACTCGAAGTTCGCCACCCACCAGCAGGTTTATCATTGGGTTGGCCCCACGAACGCCGCCGCCGCGTTCGGGAAGATCGGCTCGATGGCGGACAACGACGACGCCACCGTGCCGGACATCTGGAAGCACATCCTGGCCGCGCTCGAGCAGGAATCGATCAAGAGCGAGGCGGACATGAAACCGTACACGAACACGATCCCCGGCACGCAGGTCACCTACGTGATGGTGCCCATCCCAGGCGGCGAGTTCGAGATGGGCAGCCCGGAGAGCGAGCCGGGACGCCAGCCCGACGAAGGTCCGCAGCACAAGGTGAAGATTTCGCCGTTTTGGATGGCCAAGTTCGAGCTGACCTGGAACGAGTACGAGTTGTTCATGTACCCCGACGACGAAAAGAAGCTCCGCGCCGAATACCCGACCGCGGATTACATCAACAAGGTTTCCGACGCCGTGACCCGGCCATCCAAGCCGTACACGGAAATGAGCTTTGGCATGGGGCGCGATGGCTATCCCGCCATCTGCATGACGCAGCATTCGGCGAACAAGTACTGTCAATGGCTCAGCGCCAAGACCGGCCATTTCTACCGGCTCCCGACTGAAGCCGAGTGGGAGTACGCCTGCCGTGCGGGCACGACCACCGCTTACTCGTTCGGCGATGATGTCTCCAAGCTCCCCGAGTACGGCTGGTTCGAGGACAACGGCGATTTCAAATACCAGAAGGTCGGCAAGAAGAAGCCCAATCCGTGGGGCTTGTACGACATGCACGGCAACGTCTGGGAGTGGTGCCTGGACCAGTACGTGGACGATTACGCGAAGGTCGTGGAAAAAACCGGCAACGTGGATCCGTGGTACAAGGCCACCATGCCGTACCCGCACGTGGTGCGCGGCGGCTCTTACGACGACCCCGCCGACCGGCTGCGCAGCGCGGCCCGGCGCGGCTCGGACCGCAGTTGGAAGATGCGCGATCCGCAGTTGCCCAAGAGCATTTGGTGGCACTCGGACGCCCCGTGGGTGGGCATCCGCATCGTGCGCCCGCTGAAGGTGCCTTCGCCGGAAATGCTCCAGAAGTACTGGACCAGCGGGGTCGAAAAGGACTGACCGGTTCAAGCCGTTTTCGTCGCGCCCGCGTCGTCCCCGGCGCGGGCGCTTCGTTTTCAGGCCGCCCTCAAAGGTTAAACTTGTTGCGCCCCCTCCGGCCATTTTCTAGGCTAACTGAACTAACGCATGAAGGTTTTCATCGACGGCAAGTACTACAGCGAGCGGGAAGCGAAGATTTCGGTCTTCGACCACGGCCTCCTTTACGGAGACGGCATCTTCGAGGGCATCCGGGCTTACAACGGCCGCGTGTTCAAGCTCAAGGAGCACATCGACCGCCTCTTCTGCTCGGCCAAGGCGTTGCTCCTCGACGTGCCGATGACGCACGCCCAGATCATCCACGCCGTGGTTGAAACCTGCCGCCAGAACCGCGTGCGCGACGGCTACATCCGGCTGGTGGTCACGCGCGGCATGGGCACGCTGGGCCTCAACCCCCGCCGCTGCAAAAAGCCGTCCGTCATCATCATCGCCGGCACCATCCAGCTTTACCCGCCCGAGTTGTACGAAAACGGCATGGAGATCGTCACCGTGCCGACGACCCGGAACCTGCACAGCGCGCTCAACCCGGCGATCAAGTCGCTCAATTACCTCAACAACATCCTCGCCAAGATCGAGGCCAACATCGCCGGCGTCGAGGAAGCCATCCTACTCAACGCCGAGGGTTACGTGGCCGAGTGCACCGGCGACAACCTGTTCATCGTTCACGGGGGCCAGTTGCTGACGCCTCCGCTCTCGGCCGGCGCGCTGTACGGCATCACCCGCGCCACGGTCATGGACCTCGCGCGCGAGGCCGGCATTCCGGTCAGCGAGACCAATCTGACCCGGTACGACATCTTCAACGCCGACGAGTGCTTTCTCACCGGCACCGGGGCGGAGATCGTCCCGGTCGTCAAGGTGGATGGGCGCGTCATTGGCGCGGGCAAACCCGGCAAGCTCTCGCGGATGCTCGAGGAGAAGTACCGCGCGCTGACGCGGGTTTCCGGCGAACCCATCCGTTGACCGGCGCGCTCCCATCGCTGAACAGAGCCAGCGCTCCGGGCCGGCCCGACTCGTGGTTTGTGCTCCCCCGGCCAGCCGGGCGGCGGCCTGCGTTGCTTGACTTGGGCCGCCTTTGTGCCGAAATAACCTTCTGCCTATGCTGTGCATGATTTGCCAGAAAAACGAGGCCACCATCCACCTTACCGACGTGAAAGACGGGAAGCTGAAAAAGGTGGACGTGTGCGCCAGTTGCGCGAAAGCCAAGGGCCTGGATGACCCCACGGGCTTCGCGCTGGCCGATTTGTTGATGGGCCTGGGCACGTCCGAGGAAGTTGCCGCCAGCGCGCCGGCCGGCGAAGAACTGGCCTGCCCGGCCTGCGGCTTCACCCAGGCTGACTTCAAAAAGGCCGGTCGCCTCGGCTGCCCCGAGTGCTACCAGACCTTCGGCGAAGGGCTCGCGGGCGTGCTCAAAACCATGCACAAAGGCACGCGCCACGCGGGCAAAGTGCCACGCGGCCTCAAGCTCGGTCGCGAAGTCCAGGAACGCGTTCAGACGATGCAGCGCAGTCTGGAGGAGGCGATCGCGCTGGAAAACTACGAAGAAGCCGCCCGCCTGCGCGACCTGATCAAGGCGTTGAAAGAAGATCCCAGCACCGCCGTCGCCGGTGGCACCCCATGAACTTGCACGAATTTCTCACCCCGCCGACGGAATTGGCCCAGCGCACCGGCCCCGGCGACAAGATCGTCATGTCCAGCCGGGTGCGCCTGGCGCGCAACATCGTGGGTTTTTCCTTCCCCGGTTGGGCCAAGAAGGCCGACCGCCAGCGCGCCTGCGAGAAGTTGCGGTCCGCGGTCGAGGGCGTGCCGGCGATGAAGGGCGGGTTCGCCGAGTCGCTGGAAGCTTTGACTGCGTTGGACAAACAGGTGCTGGTCGAGCGGCACCTGATCAGTCGCGAGCACGCTGCCAAAGGCGCCGGCAGCGCGCTGGTTTTGAGCCGGGACGAAAGCCTGTCTGTGATGGTCAACGAGGAGGACCATCTGCGGATGCAGGCGCTGCTGCCCGGCCTCCAACTCCGCGAGGCGTGGTTGCTGATCGACCGCCTGGACACCGATCTCGAACAGGCGCTCGATTACGCCTTTTCCCGCGAACTGGGTTATTTGACCGCCTGCCCCACCAACCTCGGCACCGGCATCCGCGTCAGCGCGATGCTGCACCTGCCGGCCTTGGTGCTGGACGAGCAGATCACCCAGATCATCCAGGCGGTGAACAAACTCGGCCTGGCCGTGCGCGGCCTTTACGGCGAAGGCACGGAGGCGCTGGGCAACGTCTTCCAGGTGTCCAACCAGATGACGCTCGGCGAATCCGAGGCCGAAATCGTGGAGCGCCTCAACAAGGTGGTGGCACAGATCATCGAGCACGAGGAAAACGCCCGCGGCCGGTTGCTCGAAAAGCGGCCGAAGGTCGTCTTCAACCACATCGGCCGGGCTTACGGCATCCTGGCCAACGCCCACAGCGTCTCCTCGAAGGAGGCCATCAACCTGCTGTCGCTGCTCCGGCTGGGGCTCGATCTGGGCACCCTGCCGGGCTTTTCCCGGACGCTCGTGGACGAGTTGTCGATGCTGACGCAGCCCGCCCATTTGCAGTTGCGCCACTCGGAAAAACTTTCCGCGGAAGAGCGCGACATCCTCCGCGCGGACATGCTGCGGGAGGCGTTGCGTCCGGTGCACCGGCCGGTCATGCCGCCCGCCCCGCCGGCACTGGACAAACCTCCGCCCGCGTAGCAACTTTAATTCGCCATTATGAGTGACGAGTCCCTCAACAACTTGACGCCCCGCGCCCAACAGGTGCTGGCCTTGGCGCGCAAGGAAGCGGATCGCTTCAACCACAATTTCGTGGGCACCGAGCATCTTTTGCTGGGCCTGATCAAGCTCGGCCAGGGCGTCGCCGTGAACGTCCTCCAAAAGCTCGGTCTTGACCTGGACACCGTCCGGCTCGAGGTGGAGAAGCAGGTCGGCACCGGCCCGGACCAGAAGGTCATGGGCAACATTCCTTATACGCCGCGCGTGAAGAAGGTGCTCTCGCTCGCCAACAAGGAGGCCAAGGCGTTGAACCACACCTACGTCGGCACCGAGCACCTCCTGCTGGGCCTGCTGCGCGAAGGCGATGGCGTGGCCGCGCGAGTCCTCAAGAACCTCGACGTGGACATCGAGCAGACCCGACAGGAAATCCTGAAGGAACTGGATCCCAATTTTCAGGGCTCGGATGAGGAACAGGCCGAAGCCGCCGAAAAACAAGGCGGCAAAGGCCCGCTCAAAACCCCCGCGTTGAAGGCATTTGGTCGTGACCTCACCGAGATTGCGAGGAAGGGCGAAATGGATCCCGTCATCGGCCGCCAAAACGAGATCGAGCGAGTCATCCAGATTCTTTGCCGCCGCACCAAGAACAATCCGGTGCTGCTCGGCGAAGCCGGCGTGGGCAAGACGGCGATTGTCGAGGGACTGGCGCAGGAGATCGCCAAGGGCAACGTGCCGGAGTTGCTCCGCGACAAGCGCGTCATCACGCTCGACCTCGCCCTGATGGTCGCCGGCACGAAATATCGCGGCCAGTTCGAGGAACGCATCAAGGCGGTGATGGACGAGATCCGCCGGTCCAAGAACATCCTGCTGTTCATTGACGAGTTGCACACCATCGTCGGCGCCGGCTCGGCCGAAGGCACGATGGACGCCTCGAACATCATCAAGCCCGCGCTCAGCCGCGGCGAGATGCAGTGCATCGGCGCCACGACCCTCACCGAGTACCGCAAGTACATCGAAAAAGACGCCGCCCTCGAGCGCCGGTTCCAGACCGTGAAGGTGGAACCACCGTCCATCGAGGAGGCGGTGCAAATCCTGCGCGGACTCAAGCCCAAGTACGAAGACCACCACAAGATCGAGTTGACCGACGGCGCTTTGACCGCAGCCGTGAAGCTGTCGGACCGCTATATCACCGGCCGGTTCCTGCCGGACAAGGCGATCGACGTGATGGACGAAGCCGGCTCGCGCGCCCGCATCGGCGCGATGACCCGGCCGCCGGACGTGAAGCACCTCGAGACGGACATCGAGGAAATCCGCCGGCGCAAGGAACGGGCGATCAAGGAACAGGACTTCGAAGGCGCGGCGGCCATGCGCGACAAGGAAAAGCAGGCCAAGGAGCGGCTCGAGGCGATCCTCAACGAGTGGAAGACCAACCGCGACGAAAAGCGCGTGCGGGTGGACGAGGAAGACATCATGCACGTCATCGC
>JAKCAB010000292.1 GCA_021839785.1 bacterium
AGGTGAGCACCATCACGGTCGAGTTCAACCTCTCGCGGAACGTCGATCTCGCCGCCCAGGACGTGCGCGACCGCGTCGCCCGCGTGCGCGGCCGGTTGCCCGACGACATCAAGGAACCGGTCGTCAGCAAGCAGGAAGCCGACGCCAACGCCGTGATCTGGATCGCGTTCAACAGCGATCGTTACACGCCGCTCGAATTGACCACCATCGCCGAGCGCCAGATCAAGAACCGCCTCCAGACCGTGCCCGGCGTGTCATCGATCATCATCGGCGGCGAAAAGCGGTACGCGATGCGCCTCTGGCTGGACTCGGAAAAAATGGCCGCCCACGGCGTCACGGCGCTCGACGTGGGCACCGCGCTGCGCCAGCAAAACGTCCAGTTGCCCAGCGGCCGCGTGGAAAACCTCGAACGCGAGATGACCATCTTCACCCGCGGCGAACTGAAAACCGCCGAGGAGTACAACAACCTGGTCATTCGCACGGTGGGCACCCGGTTGGTGCGGTTGCGCGACATTGGCCGCGCGGAGGACGGCGTCGAAGATTTGCGCACCATCGCCCGCGCCAATGGCCACCCGGCGGTGTTCTGCGGCGTGGTCAAGCAGTCCAAAGCGAACACGCTCGAAGTCGCCCGCGGCGTGAAGGCGGAGCTGGCCGCGATCAAGCCGCTCCTGCCGGCCGGCATCGACACCGCCATCGGCTACGACGAATCGCTGTTTGTCCAGAAAGCGATTCACGAAGTCTGGATCACGCTCGGGATCGCCTTCGCGCTGGTCGTCCTTGTGATCTTCATTTTCCTGCGGAACTTCCGCTCGACCGTCATCCCCGCCGTGGCCATCCCGGTGTCGATCGTCGCCACGTTCACCGTGCTCTATTTCATGGGCTATTCGGTGAACATTCTCACGATGCTGGCCTTCGTGCTCGCCATCGGCGTGGTGGTGGACGACGCCATCGTGGTGCTGGAAAACATCTACCGGCACATCGAGGAAGGCACGCCGCCGATGCAGGCCGCCTTCAAGGCAATGGACGAAATCGCCTTCGCCATCATCGCCATCACGTTCTCGCTGGTGGCGGTGTTCATTCCGCTCGCGTTCCAGCGGACCACCACCGGCCAGTTGTTCGTGGAGTTTGCCTTTGCCATGGCTGGCTCGGTCGCGATCTCGGCCTTCGTCGCGCTCTCGCTTTCGCCGATGATGGCCGCGCGCATTTTGAAACCGGTGGACAAACAAAAGCACGGCGCGCTGTTCATGGCTTTCGACCACGGATTCCAGGCGCTCAGCCGCGGGTATGGCCGGGCGCTGCGCGCCGCGCTGCACCACCGCCTGCTGGTGCTTTTCATCGGCCTCGTGACCTTGGCCGCCACCGTGTGGCTCATGGGCCGGCTCGAAAAGGAGTTGATGCCCGAAGAAGACAAAGGCCGACTGTTCGCCTTCATGCTCACGCCCGAAGGTTCGACCAGCGAGTACACCGACCGGATGCTGCGCAAGGTCGAGCGGTACATCGCCGAAACGCCCGAAACCGAGACCTACGCGGCCATCGTGGCGCCGGGCTTCAACGGACCCGGTCAGGCGAACCTCGGCGTGGCCTTCGCCGCCTTCAAGGACGACCGCCAGCGCTCCTACCAGGAAATCGTGGACGGTCCGGGCGGCCTGCGCATGAAATTCCTGAGCGGTGTCGAAGGCGCGCTGCCCATCATCCAGGCGCAAAAGGCCATCGGCCGGAGCTTCAGCGCGCCGCTGCAGCTCGTCCTCCAAAACCAGGACATGGAGGCGCTCAACCGGACCGCCGCCGACATGGCCAATCGCCTTCGCGGCATGACCAACGCCGCCGGCGGACCGCTGTTCCAAAACGTCCGCTCGTCTTTCGAGGTCAACAAACCGGAATTGCGGATCAACATCGACCGCAACCGCGCCGCCGCGTTGGGCGTGTCGGTGGTGGACATTTCGCGCACGTTGCAAATCCTGTTCGGCGGGCTGGACCTCAGCCGGATCAAGATTGCCGGCAAGGAGTACTACGTGATCGCCCAGCTCGAACGCACGTCGCGGCTCACGCCGCAGAGCCTCGACCGCCTGTACGTTCGCAATTTCAAAGGCGAGTTAATCCAGTTGAGCAGCGTGGTGAGCTACACCTCCGGCGCGGCGCCCAATACGATCGAGCATTACAGCCGCCTGCGCAGCGCCACCGTGTCCGCAACGCCCGTGGGCGTGCCGCTCGGTGTGGCGATGGACCGTGTCGAGACGATCGCCAAGGCCGAGCTACCGGCCGGCTGCCTGTACACGTGGTCGGGCGAATCGCGCGACTTCCTCGATGCCAACCGCGAAATCCTCTGGGTCTTCGGCCTCGCGCTGCTGATCGTGTACATGATCCTGGCTTCGCAGTTCGAGAGCCTGATCCACCCGTTCACCGTCATGCTGGCGGTGCCGCTGGCGGGCGTGGGCGCCTTCGGCTTGCTATGGCTCCTGAACCTCGGCGGTCAATGGGGAATCATTCCGCCGTTGCCGGCCATGAACCTGAATCTGTTCAGCGAAATCGGCCTGGTGCTCCTGTTGGGCCTCGTGACCAAGAACTCGATTCTGCTGGTCGAATTCGCCAACCAGGCGCGCGCGCACGGCGCGGATTCGCACGAAGCAATGGTCCAGGCCGGCATGGTGCGTCTGCGGCCGATCTTGATGACCGCGTTTTCCACGATCGCGGGCATCCTGCCCATCGCCATCGGCTTTGGCGCGGGCGCCGAGAGCCGCCGGCCGATGGGCGTGGCGGTCGTGGGCGGCATGTTGACCAGCACCTTCCTCACGCTGTTCATCATCCCGGCCGTTTATACCGCGTTCAGCGATCTCGCGGACCGCGTTTTGCGTCGCCACCCGGCGGTGGCGGCGCCACCGCAACCCGCCTTGCCCACCGAGGCGGGAAACTAAACAGCTACGCGCTACACTTTGCCGGAACGGGGAAAACGCCGGCAGGTGCGGCGATCACCTCCGCATCACTCGCCAGGTTTCCGCGGCGATCGCGCCCAGAATCACCGCCCCGCCCACGAGCGTGCGCACTGCTGGCATTTCGCCCAACAACAGCGCGGCCGCAATCGCACCGTAAATCGGCAGGAGCGTGGCGATGATCCCGACGCTGCTCGCTTTGATATGCCGCAGGCTGCGTGTGTACAGCGTGTGCGGCAGCGCCGTGAACAAAACGCCGAGCAGCAGCAATTGCCCGCCGGCCCGCGCCGTGACGCGCTCGCCGAACAGGAGCGCCACGGGCACCAGCAGGCCCGCGCTGGCGGCCAGTTGGTACAAAGTCACCCGGCCGCCGCCGAACCGCGCCACCACGCCGCGCGTCAGCAAGTTCCTCGCCGTGAAGCACGCCGCCGAAAGCACACCGATCAACACGCCGCGCGTGACGTTGCTGGCCAGCGAGAAGTCCGGCACGAGGATTGCCACGCCGGCAAGGACCGCCAAGGCAATCACCACGTCTGCGACGCGCAATCGGTCGCGGTACAGGAGCGGCTCGGCGATTGCCGTCATCACCGGATACGTGTGCAAGGCCAGGATGCCCACCGCGACGGAAGAGACCTGGATGGCTTGGAAATAGGTGACCCAATGCGTTGCCAGTGCCGCGCCGCCGGCCATCAGCAGCCAAAAATCGCGACGGCCGTGCGGCGCCAGCGGCAAGCCCTGCCAGCGCAACACCGCCAACACCGCCAGCGCCGCCACCACCGAACGCAGGGCGGTGACCTGAAAGGCCGGCAGGGCGATCCATTTCGCGAACAGCGCCGTGCCCGCCCACAGCAGGACGGCGCCGTTCAACTCCAGGAGGCTTTTCTGGCGTTCGGTCATTCGCGGTCGTGCGGACGTTGCACGGCGCGCCAGCTTCCCGGAACCCGGCGCTGGAAGGCAAGGACGGGGTGGCCTCCGGTGCAGGCTTGCCGTCTCCTGGCAAAATTCCGCGTGAGCCGTCAAAGCGCGGTTTCCGCCTTCGCAAACGGCACGACTCTGGCTAGCTTTCGCGGCATGAACCGTCGGTTTGTTTTGGGGTTGATCGCCGTTGCGCTCTCAGGTCTGGCCACCCACGCACAATGGGTTCCGTTCGTTCTGCCGTGGAATGACGCCTCGGCCGGCGTGACGGATTTGTCCGCGATGAATCCGCCCATCGGCCCCGACTCGCGCTTGAGCGTGGACGCCGACGGGCATTTCGTCGCCAACGGCGAACGCGTGCGGTTTCTGGGCGTGAACTTCGCTGGCGATTCGCCGTTCATGCCCACGAACAAGGCCGACGCCGTGGCCGCGCGGCTCGCCAAGTTCGGCGTCAACTGCGTCCGCTTTCACCACATGGACGCCGCGTGGGCAACCGGCGGCGGCCTGCTGAGTTACACGTCCACCTCGAGCCGCGCGGTCAATCCCGCCCAACTCGAGCGCGTACAATACCTGGTCTCCCGCCTCAAGGCGCACGGCGTCTATGCCGACATCAACCTCCTCGTCGGCCGCGAGTACCGGTCCGGCGACGGCCTCGGCCCGGAGGTGACCACGATGGACTGGAAGGACCAACACATTCTGGGTTTCTTCAACGACACCGCGCTCGCGCTCCACAAAGAATACGCCACGCGAGTACTCACGCCGGTCAGCCAGTTCACCGGCCTGTCGTTGGCGCAAGACCCGGCGGTGGCCTTCGTCGAGATCATCAACGAAAACGGGATTCTCCAGAAATGGTTCGACGGTGGGCTGGACAAGTTGCCCGCGCGCTACGCCGGCCAGTTGCAGTCGCGGTGGAACGATTGGCTCGCCGCGCGTTATGCGAACGACCCCGATCTGCTCGTGGCCTGGAAGGCAGTGAACCAACCGCTGGGCGCGAACCTGCTCAAAAACGGCGACTTCGCATCCGGTCTCGCCAATTGGAACTCGGAACAGCACGACACAGCGAAAGCCACGTTCGCGCGCACGCTCGATTTCACCGGCGGCCAACCGTCGGCAAAGATCCAGGTCACCACCGTCGGTTCCGCCGATTGGCACGTGCAGTTCAACCAGCCCAACTTGCGCGTCACGCAGGACCAGGTCTGCACACTGACCTTTTCGGCAAAGGCGAGCGCGGCCGGCACGCCGTTGGCGGTGTCGGTGATGCAGGCCCACGACCCGTGGCAGGCGATCGGTTATTCGCGCTCGTTCACGCTCGGCACGGATTGGCAGCGCTTCACCAACACTTTCGCAGTGACGAGCACGGACGCGAACGCGCGCGTCAACTTTGGCGGGTTTGGCAACCGCCTGGCCACGGTCTGGCTCGCGGACGTGCGGTTCCAGGCGGGGGGCGCGCTGGGCACTCTGCCAGACAATGCATCGCTGGCGACGCGGACGGTGCCCAACGTTCGGCACGGCGGTGACGGCTTCACCGGCACGGCCGACGCGCGCCAGGATTGGCTGCGGTTTTTGCGCGATCTCGAGAACCGTTATTACGACGCAATGGTCGGCCACCTTCGCACCAACTGCGGCTACGCCGGTTTGATCTTCGGCACGATCATGGCGAACAGCCCCGCCACCGTGCAGAGCCGGCTGGACGTGATCGACGCCCACGCGTATTGGCAGCATCCGCAGTTCCCCGGCCAGCCTTGGGACGCGGTGAACTGGACGGTCGCCAACCTCGCGCTCGTTAACACCATCGAAAGCGACAACACGCTCGCCGGCCTCGCCCGCCAACGCATCAAGGGCAAGCCGTTCACCGTCACCGAATACCAGCACCCGTCGCCGAATCAGTACAACGCGGAGTGCCTGTTGCTGCTCGCGGCTTACGCGGCGTTGCAGGATTGGGACGGCGTGTGGCTGTTCGATTACGGTCCGGGCCAGGACAGCGTGCCGATGGGCCGAATCCGCGGCTTCTTCGACACCGCGCAGCATCCGACGAAGATGGCGAACCTGGTCGTCGCGGCGAATCTGTTTCGGCGCGGGGACGTGGCCCGTGCCAGTAAGGGATACACGCTCGCGCTCACGCCGGACGCGGAGATCGACTTGCTTCAGCGCAACGCCGGCGCGTGGTCGATCTTCAGCGGCGCGCAACTCGGATTGCCCACGCACCTGCCGCTGGTCAGCCGCGTGAGCACGGAAGTTGGCCCGAACGCCACGGGCCTACCCGCGCCGCCCGCGAATCCGCCCGGGCCGGTGCTCGCGTCGGACACCGGCGAACTGAACTGGAGCGTCGCCACGGCCGGCAAAGGTTACGTCACGGTCAACACACCGCGCACCAAGGCGGTCATTGGTTTCGCCGACGGCCGCGACGTGAACCTCGGCGGCGTGCGGCTCAAGCCGGGCACGACGCACCTCGGCTTTTGCACACTGGCGCTCACGCTCACGCGTGGCCAATCGCTGACGAACGGCGGAACCGCGGTGCTGGTGGCGGTGGGGCAATGCGAAAACACTGGCCTGAAATGGAAGGACGCCACCAAGACCTCGGTCGGGAACCAGTGGGGCACGGCGCCGACGTTGGTTGAGGTGGTGCCGTTTACACTGACGCTGCCGGTAGCCACGGATCGCGTGCAAGCCTGGGCGCTCGACGCGACCGGCCAGCGAAGTTCCGCCCTGGCGGTGTCCGACGCGGGCAACGGCTGGACCGTAATCACCAATACGCCTTCGGCCGGGACCATCTGGTACGAGATCGAAGTGGCGCCGGTCAGCGCGAGTTTCGAGCAATGGCGGGAAGGCCACTTCACGCCGGCCGAGCTCGCCGAACCGACGCTCAGCGGACCCGACGGCATGCCGGCCGGCGATGGCGTGCCGAACTTCGTGAAGTACGCGCTCGGTCTCGATCCGCACCAACCCGCCATGCGCGCGGCGTTGGCGAAATGGCAAGTTGCCAACGCCGCCGGCGAGCGTTGCCTGGAGGTCGAGTTCACCCGCGCGAAGGGCCTCGCCGACGCGCGCGTGCGCCCGCTGTTTTCCACTGACCTGAAAACGTGGCAACCCAGCCCCGTCGAAGGCCAGCCCGGCACCGTGGAAGACCTCGGCGCCGCCGAGCGAGTCACGTTGGAATCGTGCCTGCCGGCGGAAGCGCCTCGCTTGTTTGGCAATCTGGTGGTGGAGCGATTGGGGCCTTGAGCATTTTTTGTCGCAATTGTGACATGAAATTGGCAAACGCATTCACACCCGCACAAGGCTTGATCGGGTGTGGCAAAGTCGGGCTAGCAGGAGCATCTATGAGTGCTGCCTTGTGCCGACTGCGGTTCCACATCGCCACATGCCGGCTCACGGCGAATTTGCAATTCGCGGCCAGCGTCCATAGGCTCGTCGCCATGATCACTTGGCCATTCAAATTATCTGCCCCCATGAAATCCCGACGCTTCACTCCCCTGCTCCTCGCGGGTTTGCTCGCCGCGCCGCTGGTGGCGCTGGCGGCCGCTGACGAGGACGGTTTCAAACCCCTCTTCAATGGCAAGGACCTGTCCGGCTGGGACGGCGATCCGCAGCTCTGGTCGGTGAAAGACGGCGCCATCACCGGCCAGACCACCGCCGAGAAACCGGCCAAACACAACACCTTCCTCATCTGGCGAAACGGCCTGGTGGACGATTTCGAACTGCGCTTCTCGTACCGGATCGTGCCCGGCGACGACAAAGGCTTCGGCAACTCCGGCGTCCAGTACCGGAGCAAGGACTTCGGCGACTGGATCGCCGGCGGTTACCAGGCCGACATGGAGGCGGGCGACACGTACTCGGGCATTCTGTACGAAGAGCGCATGACCCGCGGCATCATGGCCGAGCGCGGCCAGAAGGTGGTTTGGGGCGCCGACGGCAAGAAGCAGGTCACCGGCTCGGTGGGCGATTCCAAGGCGATCCAGGCCGCCATCAAGAAAGGCGACTGGAACGACTACGTGATCACCGTTCACGGTTATCACTTCGTCCATAGCATCAACGGTCACGTGACCGTGGACGTGACAGACAACGACCCGGCCAAGCACGTCCGTCAGGGCATTCTCGCCCTTCAACTCCACGCCGGTCCGCCCATGATGGTTCAGTTCAAGGACATCCGCCTCAAGCGGTTCAAGCTTGGCGACCTGAAGAAGATCGTCTTGACCGCCGGCACGCCCAGCCACGGTCCAGGCGAGCACGAACACAACGCCGGCATTCAACTGCTCAACCAGTGCCTGCAAGGTGAACCGGGCATCCTGACGACCTATTACTTAAACGGCTGGCCCAAAGACCCGACCGCCTACGACAACGCCGACGGCATTCTGATTTACTGCGACGGCGGTGGCGGACACGTTTTCGTGCAGAGCGATCACCTGAAACAGATCGGCGAGAAAGTAAAGCAAGGGGCTGGCGTCGGCTGTTTGCATTACGCGGTGGAAGTGCCCAAGGACAATGGCGGACCGGAATTCCTCAACTGGATTGGCGGCTACTTTGAAACTGACTGGTCAGTGAACCCGACGTGGTTTGCCGATTTCAAGACGCTCCCCAAACACCCGGTGACCAGCGGCGTGAAGCCGTTCGGAATCTTGGACGAGTGGTATTACCACATGCGCTTCGTGGACGGCATGAAGGGCGTCACGCCCATCCTGACGGCGCTGCCGCCCAAGGAAACCCTCAACCGCCGCGACGGCCCGCACGAGGGCAACCCGGCGGTGCGCAAAGCCGTGCTCGAAGACAAAGAGCCACAGACCATGATGTGGGTCTATGAACGGCCGGACGGCGGACGCGGATTCGGCTTCACCGGCGGTCATTACCACAAGAACTGGGGCAACGAGAACTTCCGCAAAGTGGTTCTGAACGCGATCGTCTGGATGGCGCACGCGGACGTGCCGCCCAACGGCGTCGAGTCCGCCGTGACCCCGGAGCAGCTCAAGGCGAACCTGGATCCGAAGGGGCGGTAAAGTTCAATGCTCGCGTATGACCGCTGCCCAGCTCAAAGACCTCCTGGAGCGCACTCCTTTCCGGCCTTTCAGCCTGCACCTGACCAGCGGTGCCACGGTGCCGGTGGCGAGCAGCGATCACCTGCTGTTCTCACCGGACCGCCGCCAGCTCGTGCTCTTTCTGCCCAGTGGCGGAGTTTGGGTGCTGGATCCGGATGAAGTCGCAGCCGCAGTGTATGAGCCGCCGCGCAAAGCGGCGCGCAAATAGCGCGGCTTGCGAGTTGAGCGGGCGCACCCCGCCCAGAAATCGGTTACACCGCCGGCGCTGAAGCAAGCGTCGGCGGATTGTATCGGGGGTGCTCGTCCGCCAAAACAGCCGTTGACCTACTCAGCCGATACCGCATTTGCAGGCCGCGGCGTGGCTCAGTCGCGCTGGCCTCGGGGGCGGACGCCTACCGTGCTCAAGTCGATCGGTTTGAAGCCGAGCTTCAGCGCCGGCGATTCCGGCTTGAGCCGAAAATCGAATTTCTCCGGCGCCACGAACAGCGGGTCGGCGATGACTGAGTGGATGTCATGCCCGCGTTTGCGCCACTCGTCGAGCGTCGCTCCCGCGAAGCGCATCGCCGCCGTATCCCCGCCGAGTCGCGTGTCGAAATAGTCGTTCCGGTCCATCACGTAGTGGTCGTTCGACCAATTGCTGCCGAGCAGATTCCCGGAGTCGTAATAGACAATGTTGTTGGTGAAGATGAACGAGATGTGGGCCTCGGCGCGGGTGCGCATCAGTTGGTTTTCCCGGTTGAAGGCGAAGATGTTGTTCCGGACCACGTTGTCACGACCGTAATGCTGGTGGAAGCCGGCGCTCTTGCAGCGATAAACGACGTTGTTTTCGAGCACGATGTCGGTGCTGCCTTCATCGGTGTACAGGCCCCAGCCGCCGTACGTGAAGGCGTTGACGTCGTGGATGAGGTTGTTGCGGATCACGGTGCCTTTCTGAATGCCGAGCGTGTACACCGCGCCCATGTCGCTCAGCAACGACTTGCCGAGGTCGTGGAGGTGATTGAACTCGATGATGTTTTCCCGGCACGGAGTCTCCTGGTAGCCCCAATTCCAGCCGACCGAAATAGCCGAGTAGTACAGGTCGTGAATGTGATTGTGGGCGACGCGATTCTGGCCGCTCTGCAAAATCACCAGCCCGACCGCCGGCGCGAAGACGAGGCCGCCGTCGTGGATGTCGTTGTCCGTGACCACGTGGCCGTGGTTCTGCTCGAAGGCATCGCCCCGCTTATCCGGCACGCCCAACCGCACGCCGCCCGCCCCGAGATCGAACATACGATTTCCGACCACCCGCCAGCGCTGGCATCCGCGCCCCAGTTCGAGCGCGTAATCGGCCAACCGCGTGAAAGTG
>JAKCAB010000128.1 GCA_021839785.1 bacterium
AGGCCGCGGAGGTCTGGGTAAGCCTCCCGCAGACCCGTGAAATGCTGATGTGCCTTGTGGGTTTGATTCAACACATAGCAGACGAAAGGATCTTCCAGCGCCGTTTTCGCGGGGTGATCGAGCTTGGTCGCAAGCAGACGGAGCGTCGCCAAGTCGGTGCTGCCTTCCAGGTAAAGCACCCAACCCTTGATCTCCGCTATGAGGAATTCCTCATAGCCCAGCAGAGCCAGCGCCTTCCGCGCCTGATCCGTCTGGCGCAAGGCGTGCGGCTGGCCAACGAACGCCACGATTTGGTCCTTCTCGGCTTCGTTGAGGACGACTTCAGAATGGGTGGCCAGAAGCAGTTGCCCACCCAGCCGACGGGCGGTTTCGCAGAGTTCCGCGTAAATCTGCCGCTGCCGGAGGATCTCCAAGTGCGCATCCGGTTCGTCAATCAGAAGCACACAGCCGCGCTTCCAACGCAGGAACGCCAGCAGAAGAAGCGTCTGCTGCAACCCCCGGCCCGAAGCCGAAAGATCAAGTTCGCTCCGGCGGCGATTGGGCGCCTGAATTTCATGGTAGCTCATCTGGATTTCGCCACGAGCAGCCACGTATTCAGGTGGATTCAGCCGTGAGCCAAATAGGCGTTCGATCTGAGCCCCCAGGCTACCCCACTCTCCCTCCGCTGGTTTCTCGTACTCGGCCTCCCAGAGTTTCCAGCACAGGTTGCGAAGGACCTGAGCCGTCTGCCCCTCACCCAGAGAGACGTTGATGGCTCCTTCGTCAATGCGCCGCTCGTTGGCGACCAAGCCGGACATGGGTGGAAGATAGGCCACGCGGACCTGCTCAGCTTGGGGCGGGATCGGTGCACGGAACTGCCCTGCGGGATCCAACCTCGCGGGTCGGCAGTAAATGGTCTCGTCATCGCGATAGTCGAATTCGAGGGGGCAAGACCACGCCGCGCCGTCCGTAATTCCGTCCACGGTGATCTCGACGAGGACGTTTTGGGTGGCCTTCGCCCCGCCGTTCGGGGCCTGGCGCAGGGTGCAGGTCGCGCCATAAGAGCGCCGTGGAGGGGACCGGCAGTTGAACGAGGTCGCGTCGGGTCAGAAGTGCGCCAACACGTTGCCTGGCTCCCGATTTCCCTCCGCGTTTCTCCAACCAGCGGCGCAGCCCCATTTCCCAAAGAGCCAAAGCTTGCAGTGCCGTGGTTTTACCGGAGTTATTTGGTCCGACGAAAACCACCGGCGATGCGAGCGGGATGGAGACTTCACTGAACCGCTTGAAGTTACAAATGGCGAGCCGGGTGATCATGGCCGCATTCTACCACACCGATGCCTCTCGACCAGCCTACTCCTTCTTCGGCCCCTTCAGTTCGAGGTACAGATCGCGCAGTTGCTTCGGCTCGACCGCGCCGGGCGAATCGGTCATCAGGCAGGTGCCCTTGGCCGTTTTCGGAAACGCGATGACGTCGCGGATGCTGGGCGTGCCACAGAGGATCGCGATGAGCCGGTCGAAGCCCAGCGCAATGCCACCGTGCGGCGGCGCGCCGTATCGGAACGCTTCAAGCAGGTAGCCGAACCGCGCCTTCGCCACCTCGGGCGGAATCTGGAGCACGTCCTCGAAGATCGCCTTCTGCACGTCCGGTTGGTGGATGCGGATCGAGCCGCCGCCGAGTTCGACGCCGTTCACGACCACGTCGTAGTGCTGGCCGCGCACGCGCTTGGGGTCCGTCTTGAGCAGCGAAATGTCCTCGGCCACGGGCGCGGTGAACGGATGATGGCTTGAGTACCAGCGGTTCTGTTCGCGGTCGAAGCTCAGCAACGGAAAATCCACCACCCACAGAAACTCGAAGCGGCCGGGCGGGATGTTCAACCGGCCTTGCTGTTTGAGAAAGTCGGCGGCGAACAGGCGGATTTTGCCGAGGATTTCGCACGAGGTCAGCCATTCGCCGGCGGCGAACAGGATCAAGTCGCCTTCCTCGATGCCGAGTTTCTGCGTGAGCGCGGCCTTTTCGGCGTCGCCGAAAAACTTCACGATCGGCGATTTCCACTCGCCGTTTTCGACCTTGATGAACGCCAGGCCCGTCGCGCCGAAGCCGGTCGCGATGTCGGTCATCGCCTGGATTTGCCCCTGCGTGGCGCAGGCCAGGCCTTTCGCGTTCAGCGCCTTGACCACCCCGCCGTTGGCCACCGCGCCGCTGAAAACCTTGAAGGCGCTGCGCCGAAATTCCTCGGTCAGGTCGCCCAACTCCATGCCGAACCGCAAGTCCGGCTTGTCGATGCCGAAGCGGTTCAGCGCTTCGACGAAGGGCAGGCGCTTGAACGGTGTCGGGATCTCCACGCCGAGCGCGGTTTTCCAGACCCGCTTCAACAGTCCCTCGATGGTGGCGTAGATATCCTCGCGGTCGATGAACGACATCTCGACGTCGATCTGCGTGAACTCCGGCTGGCGATCGGCGCGGAGGTCCTCGTCGCGGAAACACTTCGCCAGTTGGAAATAGCGCTCCACGCCGGCGACCATGAGGATTTGTTTGAACTGCTGCGGCGACTGCGGCAGTGCGTAAAACAGGCCGGGGTTCGTCCGGCACGGCACGACGAATTCCCGCGCGCCTTCCGGCGTGGACTTGAAGAGCATCGGCGTCTCGACTTCCAGGAAGCCCTGTTCGTCGAAGTAATTCCGCGTGGCGGTGGCCACTTTGTGGCGCAGGCGCAAGTTGCGGATCATTTCGGGCCGGCGGAGATCGAGGTAGCGGTAGGCGAGGCGCATCTCCTCGTTGACCTTGGCCGCGGCTTCGGGGTCATCGATCTGGAAGGGCAGCGGCTCGGCGAGATTGAGCACCGCCAACTCGCGCGCCATCACCTCGACGGCGCCGGTTGGGATCTTGGCGTTGTCCGTGCCCGCGGGCCGGCGGCGGACCTGGCCCGCGACGCGGATGACGCTCTCGCTGCGCAGCGCCTCGGCTTGGTGGAAGGTTTCCGGCGGCAGGTCAGAAGGATCGAAGACGGCCTGCGTGCGGCCTTCGCGATCGCGGATGTCCACGAAAATCACGCCACCCAAGTCGCGCCGGGAATGGACCCAGCCGCACAGGGTGACGGTTTGCCCGACGTGATCCGGGCGCAGTTCGTTGCAATGGTGCGTGCGTTTCATGCTCGAGTGACTCCGGTCTTCCCGACCTGACCGGCGAACGCCGGAGTCCAAAGCGAGCGCGGATGTTGGCCGCGGCCCGCCGCGTTTTCAAAGGCTAATTTGGGAACCGGGTTGTGGGAGCGGGGGTGGCTGTTCGCAAGCCGCGGTGGCGCCGCGTTTTGGAGTACTCCGGTTGATGCCGGTCTTTCGCCGGAGAACGATGCTTCGTGGGATGGCCGATTGCCACAGACCGGGATCGTTTGACTCCGGTGTAACCAAGTTCCCTGACCGGTCGTCTGCCCCTCCAGTTATTTGGAACGAGAACGAGATGAGCGCCTGCGGCATAATCCTGCGAGCACCAGCAACCCCAGACCGAGAAGCGGCTTCGCCTGCCTTGACGTTTACGCCAAACGAGCGGTTTGGCGAGGCGGCGGCTCCGGATGCCGGCAAACTTGGGCGCCGCCGGTCAACCCCAAATCGGAGAGAATCACCATGAATCTGACATTGAAAACGACGTTGAGGCGCACCGCCGTCGCGGGCGCCGCGATCCTGGCAGCGGCTTTAACGCTGGCTCAATCCGAACCGCGAGGTCCGGGTGGGCCGCCGCCCCGGCGCGGGACAGATGGCCCGGGGCGACCGGAGCGCCGGATGGCCCCCGGATTGGAACCTAAGCAACGCGCGGCGATTCAGCGCGTCGTCCGCAAGGCCTTCGCGGAAAGCCAGGCGCCGCTGGCGCGGCTGCGCGAGCTTCGCCAGGAAATGCACGCCGCGATCTGGGCCGACCCGCCGGACAAGGAACAGGTGCGCCAGAAGGCCAAAGAAATCGCGAAACTTGAGGTGAAGTTGACGATGATTCGTGCCCGGGCGGTGGGGGAATTGCGACAAGTGCTGAGCCCGCGTCAAATCGAGCGGCTCCGCAACGCGGGGCCGGAATTCTGGGGGCGGTTGCGCGAGCGTATTCGTGCCAGGCTGGGGAACCCACAGGTCCAGCCCATGCGCCCGTGGCTGCAACAACGGGGACCAAGTGGTCCCGGCGCAGGAGGTGCGCTTCCACCCGGCCGCCAGATGCGGCGCGGCGCGATGGGGCCAGGCGCGGGCGGTCATGCGTCGCAGCCGGAACCGCCCGCGCCCGCGGAAGAGAAGTGATTTGGTACGGTTGGCTTGGGTTAATGGCAGGGAAGCCATCGCCGCGAGGCGGTGGCTTTCCGCTTTTGAACCGGCGGACTCACTGGCACACTGCGCGCGGTGGAACGCAGCGACGCCGAGTTGGTGGCCGCCGTTCGCGGTGGGGACACGGCGAGCTTCGAAGATCTGGTCCGCAGGTACCAGCCCCACGTCTTTGCCACCGCCCGGCGTTACGCGCGCCGCGAGGAAGAAGTGGAGGACATCGTTCAGGAGGTGTTCATCAAGGCGTTCCAAAAGCTCGACAGCTTTCGCGGTGAAGCCCCGTTCGAGCACTGGCTGATGCGCTTGGCGGTGCGCATCTGCTATGACTTCCTGCGGCGCCACCGGCGCAACCGCGAAAGCCGGTTCTCCGATCTCAGCGATCCCGAAAAGGACTGGCTCGACCGCTTCGTCGCGGAGCCGGCCAGCGCGCCGGAAGACGCGGACGCTGCCCGGGCACTGGTCAACCGCCTGTTGACGTTCCTTTCGCCCAAGGCACGTTTGATCATCACGTTGCTCGAAATCGAAGAGCGCAGCGTGAAGGAAATCGCCGCGCTGACCGGGTGGTCGGTGCCGCTGGTCAAAGTCCGCGCTTTTCGCGCGCGGGCCGAGATGCGAAAATACCTGCAACAATTGAAGCGCGAACAGTACCTGTAACCCGGCCCTGACGCGGCCCGTCTGCGAATCAAGGCGCTATGAATCTGACCCAATTGCAGCGAAAACTCATCGCCGTGGCGCGAGCGAACCCTCCCGACGACCGCGTGCCATATGCCTTCGAACGGCGCCTCCTGGCGCGGCTGACCGGCCTGCCGCCAGCCGACCAGTGGACGGTATGGGCGCGGATGCTCTGGCGCGCCGCCGCGCCCTGCCTGGGCGTCATGATCCTGGTCAGTGCGTTCGCCATCGCCACGGGCGGCTGGCGTGGCTCCGAAGCGCCGCTGGGGGAGTCGCTCGAAACCGCCGTGTACGCCGTGCTGGCGGATCCGGGAGAATGACCGTGTTGCCATGGAAAGCCATTACGGCGGCGTTCGTGATTTTTGCCGCCGGCGTTGTCTCCGGCGGAATGGCGGCGCGCTTCTATCGGACCCAGTCCCGACGCGCGGCAGTGCCGGCTTTGCCGGCTGGGCCACCGATGCCGTGGGTGAGCCAACGGCTGGATTTCATGCGTCGCTTGGCGGCCCGGTTGGATCTAACGGCCGAACAGCGCGAACGGATCGACCGGCACGTGCGCGAAAGCCAGCAGCGGATGCGCGAGCTTTGGCAGCCGATCGCGCCCCAGTTCAAAGAGGAACTGCACCGGCTGCGCAAATCGATCGATGACGAACTCACCCCGGATCAACGTACGCAATTCCAGCGGTTGCAGCGACAACGTCCGCCCGGCGCCGCGGGCGAACATCCCTCCAGCCGCTGGCGTGAGGGCGAGCCGCCGCGGCGTCGCCCGCCCGGCACTGACGCCGTGCCGCCGCCGACTGAAAAATCCGGCGCGGTCAACCCCGCCAGCACCCCGCCGCCCGCCAAGACCGACCGGCCGCAATAGTGCGCCGCCAGCCGGCGCACTCGGACGGCTCCCCCCGTGATTCCCTTTGCGCGTGAACGAGCTCCGGCCGCGCGCCAGAGCCTTGGCGCCGCAAATCGGCTTGCGACCCCTGACAAGCCGCCCTAGCTTGACCGGCAACGCGCGGCGTCGCCGCTGCCACGGATGAGCAATAGCACCGTCATTGGCTACGATTCCCGGATTGAAGGTGACTTGGTCGTGACCCGTCTCGACAGTGCCATCAACTGGTTTCGGAAGAATTCCATCTGGCCCATGCCAATGGGGCTGGCCTGCTGCGCCATCGAATTGATGGGTACCGGCGCCAGTCGCTACGACATCTCGCGGTTCGGTGCCGAAGTCATGCGGTTTTCGCCGCGCCAGTCCGACGTGATGATCGTGGCCGGCACGGTCACCTACAAAATGGCGCTGGTGGTGAAGCGGATTTACGACCAGATGGCCGAGCCCAAATGGGTCATCGCCATGGGTGCCTGCGCCTCCACCGGCGGCATGTACCGGAGTTACTCCGTGCTGCAGGGCGTGGACCGCATCCTGCCGGTGGACCTCTACGTGGCCGGTTGCCCGCCGCGCCCCGAAGCGCTGCTCGACGCCTTCCTGAAACTCCAGGCCAAGGTGTCGCGCGAGCCGGTTCTGGCAAACCTGAAAAAGCTCGGCCCGGCGCCGACGGTTGCCCTGGCATGAACGCTCGCGACCTCGCCAACCGACTGCGCGCCCGTTTCGGCGAATTGGTTTCCGAGCCGACGGAATTCCGCGGCGAATGGACTGTCCGCCTAAACGAGGCGGAGCGGGTCGTGGACGTTTGCGAGTACGCGAAGCAGACGCTGGGTTTCGACTTCCTGCTCGACATCACGAGCCTCGACAACTACGGGGAAGACCCGCGTTGGACGGTGGTCTATGAGCTTTACGGCCTCGCGCATCGCAGCCATCTCCGGCTCAAGCTGAACGTCAGCGAGGAGCTTTCCGAGTTGCCTACAATCAGTGGCGTCTGGCGCACGGCCGACTGGCACGAGCGCGAAATCTACGACTTGATGGGCATCCGCTTCCGCGGCCACCCGGACTTGCGGCGCATCATCATGTGGGAAGGCTATCCCTACTTTCCGTTGCGGAAGGATTTCCCACTCGCGGGCAAGCCGACGGCGCTGCCCGACCTGGCGTTCACCGAGACCGCGCCGCTCGAAGGCGGGCCGTTCGTGACCACGCCAGGGGGGAAGGACGCGATTGAGCGGGAACCGCGAGCGCGAACACCGGAGGGTTGAACATGGGGACTTTCTGCGTTGGTTGCCTCGTCAAGAATCACGTCAACCGCGAGCAGGCGGTTGAAATTCCGCGCCTCATGGTGGACACAGGAAGCGAGGCGACGTGGATTCCGCGCACCCTGCTGGAGCAGATCGAAGTAAAACCGGAGAAACGCCAGGCGTTTCAGATGGCGAATGGCCAAGCCGTCTATCGCGACGTTGGCTATGCCATCATCCGCGTCGGCCAGCGTGAAACCGTGGACGAAGTTGTCTTTGCGGAGAAGGGCGATTACGTCCTGCTCGGCGCCCGCGCGCTTGAAGGCTTGTTGCTCTGGGTGGATCCGAAAAACAAGAAGTTGATAGTGATTGAGGCTCATCCTGTCGCCAAAGTTGTGGTGCCGGGGAAAGTGCCGCCAGACAAAGACCAGCCCGTGGTTACAGGCATGGTCATTCAGGGTGAAGGTGGTCCACCGCCGGTGGTCGAATCGGTGCCAATTGAACGGGCTGCACGAAAACGCCGCCGGACCTGATTTTTCATGTTCGCCAAGCAACACAATGGCGGTGCACAGTCAGGCGTGGCCGCAGCGCTCGAAGGCGGGCCGTTCGTGACCACGCCAGGGGGGAAGGACGCGATCGAGCGGGAACCGCGGGTGCGCACGGTGGAGGATTGATCATGCCAGCCGTCAAGGAACTCGAGATACCGGATGTGGTTGCCCGCGCCGCGCCCGCGGGCGGCAACGTTGCTGCCGTTGAAGCGGACGACAGCGAGGAGCTCCACGGCGACAAGATGGTTCTCAACATGGGGCCGTCGCACCCGTCCACTCACGGCGTGTTGCGGGTGGTGCTTGAACTCGATGGTGAGGTCATCACCAAGGCGACTCCCGAGGTGGGTTACCTGCATCGCGGCGACGAGAAGATTGCCGAGAACATGACTTACACCCAGTTCATCCCGTACACGGATCGGCTGGATTATCTCGCACCGCTGGCCAACAATGTCGCCTACGTGCTCGCGGTCGAGAAACTGCTCGGCATCCCTGACAAGCTCCCGCTGCGGTGCCAGTACATCCGCGTGATCTGTTGCGAGCTGGCGCGGATCTCGTCGCACCTGCTGGGCGTCGGCTGTTTCGCAATGGACGTGGGCGCGATGACCGTTTTCCTCCACACCTTCACCGAGCGGGAGAAGATTTACAACCTGTGCGAGTCGCTGACCGGCGCGCGGTTCACGACGAATTACACGCGCATCGGTGGGTTGTCGCGCGACCTGCCGCCCGGTTGGACCGACCAGTGCCGCCAGTTCTGCCGCGAAGTTGTCGTGGAGATCGACGAGGTCGAAACGCTCCTGACGCGCAACCGCATCTGGGTGGACCGCACGCGAAACGTCGGCGTGATTTCGCGGGCGGACGCCATCGATTACGCGTTGACCGGTCCGAACCTGCGTGGTTGCGGCGTCGATTATGATGTGCGGAAGGCGCATCCGTACCTGGTTTATGACCGCCTGCAATTCGAGGTGCCGGTCGGGTCGATGGGCGATTGCTACGATCGCTACCTGGTCCGCATGGAAGAGATGCGCCAGAGCGTGCGGCTCGTGCAACAATGCCTGGACGCATTGCCCGGCGGGCCGATCAACGTCAACGACGGCAAGATCGTGCTGCCACCGAAGGAAAAGGTGCTGACCAGCATGGAGGAACTCATCCACCAGTTCATGCTGGTCACCCAGGGCGTGAACGCGCCGCCGGGCGAGGTCTATTTCTCGGCCGAGAATCCGAAGGGCGAACTCGGCTTTTACATTCACAGCCGCGGGGGCGGTACGCCTTACCGGCTTAAGATCCGCGCGCCGTCGTTCGTCAACCTCAGCATTTTGTCGCACCTGTTGCCCGGCCACATGGTCAGCGACGTGGTTTCGATCCTCGGCTCGTTCGACTTTGTGATGGGCGAGTGCGATCGGTAAACCCACGGAGGAGTGCTATGAAGAACAAATTGAATGTCACGGCCAACAACCTGCCGGCCCGCGTGCGCGAACGTTCGGTGGCGGCGCTCAACCAGGTCCTGGCCGATCTGACCGACCTTTGGTCGCAGGCCAAGCAGGCGCACTGGAACGTCCGCGGCCCGAAGTTCTACGCGCTGCACAAACTCTTCGACGAAGTCGCGGGCATGGTGGAGGCGCCGCTCGACGACATCGCGGAACGGGCCGTGGCTCTTGGCGGCACCGCCCGAGGCACCGTGCGGATGGCCGCGGCGACATCGCAATTGCCGGAATGGCCGATGGCCCCCGCCACCGAAGAGGCATTCACGGCGGCGCTGAAGGACCGGTTCGCGGTCGCTGCCAACGCGGTTCGCGCCGCGATCGACGCCGCGGCCCAGGCGGGCGACGCGGACACGGCGGACCTGCTGACCGGCATCTCGCGTGACCTCGACAAGGCGCTGTGGTTCTTGGAGGCCTCGGCATGAGTTTCGCCGTGCCGCCCGCGCTCGCCGCCGAAATCGACGAGTTGGTCTCGCACTACCCGCAGCCGCGCAGCGCCTCGCTGATGGTGCTGCACGCCCTCCAGGACCATTTCGGCTTCATCACGCCCGAAGCGATGGAATGGACCGCCACCCGGCTGGGCATCCAGCCGATCAACGTCTATGAACTGGTGACGTTCTACCCGATGTTTCGCCAGCAGCCGGTGGGCAAGTTCCATCTGAAGGTGTGTCGCACGCTGAGTTGTGCGCTGGGTGGCTCGCACGAACTTCACCGGCACCTCTGCGAAAAGCTGGGCTTGGACGCGCAGGCCCACGGCGCGCAAACCACGCCGGACGGACAGTTCACAGTCGAGTTTGTGGAGTGCCTCGCCAGTTGCGGCACCGCGCCGGTGATGATGGTCAACGACGCCTTTCACGAGGCCGTCTCGACCGGGAAGGCTAACGCGGTTCTGGCCGCCTGCCAGTGATCTGTGCTCGGCCGGTGGCCGGCGGGGTGGCCAAACCGGGTCGGCGCGGGGTGTCCCCAGAACTGGTGACTGGTGGGGAACCGAGGCTCGGCTATTGTGTCGCCGTTGTTGCCGCACTTTGTTCTCAGGTGCGCGTGTGTGAAAGGGCCGGACCTGTTTGTCCGGCCTTTC
>JAKCAB010000314.1 GCA_021839785.1 bacterium
GATCGCTTCGTTTAGCAAGGCCGGCGGATAGTTGGTGACGCGGTTCAGCGCGGCCTCGAAGAACTGGAAGGCTTCGCGCGCCTGACGGCGTTGGGCGTGGCTCAAGCCCAGCGCATTCAGCGCCTCGGCCTGCACTGCCGGGGGCGGTTTGAGGCGCAGCGCATGCTGGAGATTGCGGTCCGCGGTTTCGTACAGCCGGGCGCGGAGTTGGGCCTTGCCCAGCATGAGCCAGCCGGCCGGGGCGTCCGGGACGTGCGCGGTGTAGGTGGTGAGTTCGTTGACGGCGGCGGGCAGGTTCGTTTGTTCGAGGAACAGCAGGCCGCGATTGTAGCGGGCGGCGAAAAGGTTGAAATCCTTGTCGAGCGCCGTCTGGTAAGCCTGGGCGGCTTCAGCAAACTGGCCGGACCGGTGGTACGCCAGGCCCAGGTAGTTCCAAGCCTGCGCGCAGGCGGGCGCGTTGGTGGCGAAGGCTTGCACCGCCGCGCGCAGCGGCTCGATGGCTTCCGCCGGTCGGCCGGCATTGATCAACCGTTCGCCGGTGAGCAGCTCGTTGCGACCGGGCGGGCTGCACGCGGTCAACAGCGAGGCCGCCAGCAGCGCCGCCAACGCCGACCGACGGCGGGCAAAGCGCAACCGCACTGGGGCGCGGTCAGGCTTGCCAACAGGATGGTCGAGGCCCGATAACACCCTCCGTTCTGGGGCGGCTAACATGTCGCCCGGTGGTAACACTCCATGTTAGGCGCGTCAAGAAACCCACTGGTGGCTGCGAGCGCAGGCGTGCTGGCGCTGGCGGTCGCAGTGTGTCCCGACCTCCTCGGACCGCGTCTCCACGCCGCCGACGCGCCAACCGACGCGCCGGCGGCCTTGCCCATCCGCGTTCCGGCCAAGGCCCGCGTGTTGATCGTCGAGGACGACCAGGCCACGAGCGCTTACACCGCGCGCCTGGAGGTGATCCGGCGCATGATGGACCGCGGCCTGACGAACTTCACCGGCAAGGTCTCGTTGACGGACGCCTGGCGCAGTCTGGTTTCCACGCAGGACATCGTCGGCGTCAAGGTGTACTCCGCGCCGGGCGCGTTGAGCGGCACCCGCCCGGCGGTGACGGAAGCGCTGGTGTCGAGCCTGCTGGCGTCCGGGCATCCGGCGGCGGGGGTCATCCTTTGGGACAAGCAGATGGCGCAGTTGCGCCAGGCCGGCTTCGTGGACTTGGGCCAGCGGCTCGGCGTGCGCGTGGCGGCCAGCACCGAGGGCGGTTACGACACTAACCATTTTTACGACAACGCGATCCTCGGCCAACTCGTCCACGGCGATTACGACTTCGATGCGCGCGGCGAAACGATGGGCCGCAAATCCTACGTCGCCAAGCTGGTCACCCAGCAGATGACCAAGATTATCAGCATCGCGCCGCTGCTGAACCACAACTTGACCGGTGTGTCCGGCCACCTGCTGAGTCTTTCGCTGGGCAGCGTGGACAACACGATCCGTTTTGTGAGCGACCCCACCCGGCTGGCCGTGGCCGTGCCGGAAATCTACGCCCTGCCCGTGCTCGGCGACCGCGTGGTGCTCAACGTCACCGACGCCTTGCTGGCCCAGTATTACGGCGAGGAGCGCACCTTGCTGCATTACTCGGCGGTGCTTAACCAGCTTCGGTTCAGCACCGACCCGGTCGCGCTCGACGTGCTCTCCATCCGGGAACTTGCCCGGCAACGCGAACTGGCGGGCATGCCCGCCGAGAGCTCCCCGCTGGTGCTCTACCAAAACGCGAGCCTGGTGGAAATCGGCGTGAGCGACCCGAACAGCATCATCATCGAGACGGCGCGTTGACTGGCGCGCCCGGACCGGAAGCGCGGTCGCCGTCAAACCTTGAAACCGCCGATGGACGCCAACGAGCGCGGATAGGATGAAGCCAGTCAGAATGTTGAGTCATAAAAGGCCGGTTCACCCGGCGGGTGAAAGCCACCAGCGACGCAACCCCAGCCCGTCTGCGTTGATCTGTGTCCATCCGCGGTTGAACGCCAGAACTGAGCGACGCGGGCAGCCCACCGCGTCCGCATTGCCAACTAACGTGACCCGTCCGCGTTCGCTCGGGTGATATTGTTCGGCATTATTGTTTCGCCTCCGAACTGGCAATCGTCTGTTCTTCTGCACCCCTCCGGAATACCATGCGTCCCAGATGATCGTTTACGAGGATGCCGATCAACGAAGGTTCCCGCCCGTAGCGCACTCGGAGACGCCAAGTCGCATTGGTGGGAACGCCCGACGGCCAGCCCACAGCAAACAAACAACCATACTCGGGAGTCCAGCGCCCGCCTTCGACCCCAGACCAGACGCCCTGATCGGTCTTGACACGCTGCCATCCTGTTTCGGTCTTCTGCTCTACAAAAGATGTGTTAAACCAAATCCAGCCACTTCTCCCGATGTTTGTAACCGAGAACAACGCACATAGGCCGTTCGCGCCCCGGCACACCGCAACTCTGTTTGGAGTCATCTGAGCGACAGGGTTGTTCGTGATGCCAACGAACATGACGGCGAGTTTCTGTGCTGAGCCGCCGCGTTCTCTGGTCCAAAAGAAATACGCGACCGCCAGCAAGAACAAAGCGACGAGTCCCGAAAAGGCGAGGAGCTTCCTGCGCGTGACGTTCATACTGTCGAGCAGCGGAATTTAGTCTGAAAAACAGAGCGTTATCGGCCGCGCGCTCACCAGCCGGGGTCGGGTTTGACGGTCGCCTTCAAGCCTTCCGGGGCGGTGATGTAGATCGGGCTTTCGCTCAACGGCACGGTGAGGCTGCCGGTACGGATGGGGTCGAATTCCACGAACCGCCGCGTGCCCAGCACGTCGTGGAAGGTCAGGCCGCGCTCGGTGTTGTTGACGCGGAGGTACGCAAACGGCCGCGTGGTCCAGGCCACCATCACGTCCTCCTTCTTCGCCGCGTCGTTGAAGACGACGGCAAACACGTCGGGGCCGAAGGCGTCATTACGCACCCAGCGCTTGCCTTCGAGCAATCGCGACATCCAGCCATAGGCGGCATAGGCGTACTTGGGCGACAAATCCGCGCGGGCCAGGCCCACCATGTCGGCCTGGTCGAACTGGCGGTCGCCCTGGTCGGCGAGCGTCCACCAAAAGACCTTCTGGATCGCCGGCGACGCCATCGCCAGCGTGTAAAACCGCACCGCCAAGTCGGCCTGCCGCAGTTCGCTGGTGCCGTACGGGTGGATGTGGGAATTCCAGCAAATCTCGGTGATCCAGATCGGTTTGGGCGGGCCGAACTGCCGCATCAGCTTCACCAGCTCCTGGGTTTGGTCCAGGAACGTCAGGTTCACGAGCGCGTAATTGGTTGGAAGTTCGCCGCGGTGCCAGACCTTCACGTACTGGTCGAGCGTCCACCAATCGAACTTGTCCTCCGGCGCGTTCGGCGGCCGGTACGGGTGAAACGCCACGATGTCGAACGCGCCGTAAGGCACTTGCTTCAACACGCGGCCGGCCCAGAGCACATCGCAAAACGCCATGTTCAAGCCCACGACTTTCGCCTCCCCATTTGCGCCGTGAATGGCGGGTCCCGCCGCGGCCAGTAGGCGCGCGTAATCGTCTGGCGTGCCGTCCCAAAAACCGCCGTTCGGTTCGTTCCAAATCTGCCAGTAATCGACCAGGCCGGCATAATGCCTGGCCGCGGCCTGGACGAACTTCACGAACGCGTCCACGCCTTCCGTCGTGCGCGGGTCGTGAAAGGTGGGCGCGTACGCGAGGCAACCCAGGATTTGGATGCCGTGCGCGCGGAGCTTGCGCACCAACTCGTCCTGCGCTTCCCAGTGGTATTCGCCCGGCATCCGCTCGATCCGGCGCCAGACGAAATCCTGCCGCGCCCATTTGACCCCCAACTCCTGCATCGCCCGCAAGCGCGCTTCGAGGTCCGGCGCGTCCGGGCGCAAGGCAGTGTTGAGGCCGAACGGCGAGTCTGCGATCAAGTTGGTGGCGAACGGCGCTGGCGGCAGCGTGAAGCGGAAACTCGACTCCGCCTTCGGCGGCTCGGCGGCGCTCAAGGACGCAACCACCGTGGCCAGCGCCCAAGCCCGGACGAACGTCTTTCGCGGCGTCTTCATGGCGGCAGGGTCGGCGAACCCACTGGTCGAGAAAAGCCCGTTCTGCTCGGCCCCACTCACCGCCGCCGCACCCGCACGGCGACGTCCTCCTCGAACGTCGGACTCGCCAGCGGCGTTGGACCGCAGGCCGTCGTCAGTTCCGCCCGCTTGTCCACCGCGCCCGTCTTCGGGTTCACCCACTCGACGGCGTAATTGCCGGCGGGAAGCGCGAGCTGGAGCGTCGCCGTTTGCGGGCCGGCGGGTGCGTTCTTGTCCTTCGTGTCGCGCGCGAGATAGATCGCCCAAGCCCGTCCTGGCTCGACCAGCAGGTAAGCGCGA
This sequence comes from bacterium, assembly GCA_021839785.1. The sequence continues at coordinate 4,417 of JAKCAB010000314.1, forward strand.
TGCCCGGACGGCACGCCGCCGACGCTGCCGGGCTTCATGCGCACAAAGTCGAAACTGCGGATGAAATCGCCCAGGATCTTCATTTGCCGGCGGAAGACCGGGTTTCCACCGCCCGGTAGCCGGGCCGGATAAACGAACGTGCCGTCCTCGTGCCCGGCCACGAAGGAATAATCGAGGTTGTTGAACAACCCTCCGCCGGCGAGCACGAAGCTCCACGCCTCGACGCGGTAAGGCAGATCGTTTGTGCCGCGAAAACCGGTCTCGTTGTCGCCGATGACTTTGTTCAGCCCGTAGTTCATCGCCACCGTGTCGGGCGGGTAGGCGTAATGGAAGTTGAAGATCGAGACCGCCGGGTGCGGACGCTCCACCTTCGCCTTGTCGTTGGCGACGTTCTGCGAAATCAGGTGCCGCACGCCGAGCGGCCGCTCGGCCTCGACGATCACGTCGGCGATGTGGTGCTGCCAGGCCATCGTCACGCCGCCGAAGTACGGCTCGTTGCAGATTTCGTAGTAAAGGTTGTCGAAGGCTTTCAGTTCCGTGACCAGCTTGCGGACCAGCGCCTCCTGGACCGCCAGCAGGCCGCCGTTCTGGTCCAGCGTATAGACGTTGGTGCGGGCGATGGCGCCGACGCCGTTGACGTTGTTCGCCGCGTTCATCGGGCTGAGCCGCCACATCGTGTCCTCGTACATCGGGCAAAAGAGATTCAACTCCACCACCACGCCGCGCTTCGCCGCGTAGCCGACGAACTCCCGCAGGCGTTGAAAGTACGCGTCATCCCAGCGGTTCAGGTCGAATTTGTTGCCGCCATTCGCGTAACCGGGCTGGTCGCTGCGCGCCCACGGACAGAGCAGGCGGCCCGGCTCCGGCGCGAGTGTGTTGCGGGCGATGTTGAACGCGCTGGACGGCTCGCAATACGCGCCGCTGAAGGTGCGCGTGAGGTTCAGACCGTCCTGCGCCAGCGCGTCGAGGTATTTGTGGAAATCGAAGTCGCGATTCAAAACCGCGCCGTAATGCTCGCCGGAAGTGATCAGCACGGTCGGTTGTCCGCGCCACAGAAAGTAATGCGGGTTCTCCGGGTGCAATGCCAGTGGGGCGGCGGCGAAGGCGCTGCCGGCGGCCAGGCCCAGCGATAGCAAGAAGGCGAAGGAAGAATTCATGGCCGCAGCTTAAGCGGCGAGGAACCAGTCTGGCAAGCCGCGCCCAAACGAATCCCCCGGCGCATTGCTCGAGACCGATGCCGGTGCCTCACCCGGAACCAATCGTTTGAAATTAGGAGCGCGCACCAGCGGCGCGTGCTTCCGGACGCCACTGTCCCCACCAGCCGTCGAATGTCTCGGAGGCGCGGACGATCTGCACGCGCTGGCCGTCGTGCCAAAACACCGCGGCCAGGCCGTGCGAAAAGCGCGTTTCCCAAGGCAAATGGTACGCGCCGGCGTCGAGCCAGAGCAGGCGGTCGCCGATGCGGATCGAGCGCGGCAGCCGCCGTCTCGTGAGTTGGTCAAAGACCATGCAGGTCGGGCCGTTGACGGTCGTGGGCACCGCCCGGCCGGTACGCCGGGCCAACGGCAGCAACGCGTGGTCCTCCCACGTCGCCACCAACGCGTGGAGCGTCCGGCCGCCGTCGCAGATCAGGTGGCGCATCCCGCGGCGCTCCTTCACGTCGAGCACCTCGACCACCAGCACGCCGGAACGCGCGGTGAGCCAGCGGCCGTTTTCGAGCCAGATTTCCTCGACGCTGGGAAAGAGCTTCCGTGCGCGCGCGTAAACCGCGGCCATCGCCGCCAGGCTGAATTGCGCGTCCGCGCGCTGGCCGTCGCGGTTCACCACGTGGGGCGGCGGGAAGCCACCGCCGCAATCGACGAAGCGCGGCACCAGCCCGGCCGCGTGGCAAATCGCCGCGGCTTCCCGCAGCGCGCGTTCGTAACTTGCCGGCGAAGCGACGTGGGTGCGGAGGTGGAAGTGCACGGCTTGCGGCGCCAAACCGGCGCGACGCAACGCCCGGCACGCGGTCACGGCTTCCGCGGGCGACAGGCCAAACTGCGTCGGGTGCCCGGGCGCCTCCGGATCGAACTCCTCGCGGGTGTTCAGGCGCAGGCCGAGCGTCCAGCCCTGCCGCTTCGCCAGCGGCGCCAGCGCGCGGATTTCCGCCAGCGAATCGAAGTTCACGCACAGACCGGCGACGGCGTGGCGCGGCAGCCAGCGATGCTTGGCGGGGCCGTTCACGAGGATGTGGGCGGGCGGGAATTTTTCCGCGAGTGCCGCGCGAAATTCGAACTCGCTCACCACCTCGATCGGCCGGCCTTGCCGGCGCCACCAGCGCAGCAGCGGCGGCAGCGGCTGCGTCTTGCAGCAAAGCCAATGGCGCACCGGCAAACCCGCGAACGCGCGCTCCAGCTCGGCAAGCGCGCGCTGAATCGGCACGACGGAAAAAAGGTAGAACGGCGTCGCCTGCCGGCCCACGAGCGGGCGGACCAGGCGGCGCCAAAACGCCAGTTCGGACTGGGAATGCGCGCAAGCGCGGTCCATTTGCGCGCCGAACATGCGGTTCCGGCCACCGCGCGGCAAGGCGGCGGACGGTCTTGCACAAAGGTCTGTTCAGCCAGGCCGGTTCGCGGCAGTCTCCCAAACCGATGAACCGCCGCACGATGTGCACAAAAAATGTCGCAATTGCGACAGAAAATGTTCCCCATTCGATGAATCGTCGCACCTTTCTCACGACTCTGGCCGCCGCCGGATTACCACCTCTGCTGGGCGCGACGATTCCGCCCGCCCGGCATCGGCCGGTCGTGGTGGCGCACCGGGCCGATCGCACCCAGGCGCACGAGAATTCGCTGACCGCCATCGAAAACGCCATCCGCGGCGGCGCGGATTATGTGGAGCTGGATCTGCGGCGCACGCAGGACGGCGAGCACCTCCTCATGCACGATGCGAGCGTGGACCGCACCACAAACGGTCGCGGCCAGGTGGCGGAGCTGACTTGGCCTGCGATCGAGAAGCTACGCCTCACCGACAGGCAGCGTCCGAACCTCGCGCCCGAACCGGTGCCGCGGTTCGCCGACGCCCTGAAGGTCATGCGCGGCCGGATTGGGCTTTACCTCGACTTCAAGAACTCCGATCGCGAGGTCGCGGTGCGAATGTTGCGCGAGGCGGACATGCTGGGTCGCACGGTGGTTTACGACGATTTGGCGAACGTGGCCGCGTGGCGGAAAGTCGCGCCGGAATTGCCGCTGATGGTAAGCCCGCGCGCGGAGGATTTGAAGGGCGATGGGCTGAAACAATTGAAGGCGCGGTACCCGGTCGAAATCCTCGATGGGTCGGCGAGGGGTTACACAGCGGAGAGCGTTCGGGCGGCGCAGGCCGTCGGGTTCCAGGTCTGGCCGGACATTCAGGGACCGTGGGAGGACGAGGCGTTTTGGCTGCGTATGTTGGCGCTGGGCGCCGACGGCTTGCAGAGCGACAAACCCGGAGAGCTGATCGCGTTTTTGAAGCGTCAGGGGAGGCGGTGAGAGTCTGCCCTCAGCGCGACGGAGGATCCGGGATCGCGAGTCGGCGGCAGATCTTTCGGACCAGAAACGGGTCCAATTCGACATGCCGTGGCACGGCCTGGATTTCACCCGTCTTCGCGTTCTTCCAAATCGAATGCGGCCCGGTATCGCGGGCACAAAAACAGGCGTTGGCCTCGAGGTGGCGAAGCAACTCGCGCCGCTTCATGCCGCCACGTGGACAACCGTGCGCTCCGCCTGCGGGGATGCGTGGGCCAACGACTCCGCCAACCGAAACTCGAACACACTCCGGATCGAGGCCGCCAGATCCTGGAGCGCCTCCTCGCGCGTCCGGCCTTGTCCGTTGGCCTCGGGGAACTCCGGACAGGTTGCCACGAAATACTTCTCGGCAGGTTCGATCACGGCGTTGAACTGAAGCGTCACGTTCAAAACGTAGCGGGTGCCAGATCGTAAAGCAACGCTTCGTGAAATTTTGCCTTCGCTGTACGAGCTTGGTCCGGCAGCCTTCCCGTCATGTCTGCACCCAAAAGACGCTTCAAGTTTCCTGCGTCCAACTGCACTGGGCCCAGCCGCTGGCCCGGAACCTCGAACACACACTGCATTTCATCCGCCTCGCCGCCGAAGAAGGCAGCCGCGTGGCGCTGTTCCCCGAGACGAGTCTCACGGGCTATTACTTCCCGGACGTGCTCCAGCTCGCCGAGGCCGGCTGGTACCAGGAGGAAATGATCACGGCCGTGCTCGATCTTGACCGTGCCGACCGCAGCTACGCGCTCGACAGCCTGAACGACCCGCCGTTTCTGAAGCCTTACTGGGAACAAATGCTCAAGGCCGTCGAGGCGCGGGCGGACCAAAAACCCGCGTAGCCGCGCCGACTTGGCCGCGCGACCGAATGCGCTTACGGTTCCGCCATGAAGAAACGTGTGCTCTGCCTGCTGGCTCCCGGCTTCGAGGAAATCGAGACGGTCGCTCCCGTTGATTTGCTCCGGCGCGCCGGCGCGGAGGTCGTGATGGCCGCCGTGACGGGCGAAAAACACGTCGCCGGCCGCTGCAACGTGAGCGTGCGCGCCGACGCCGCGCTGGCCGACCTGGTGACGGACGAATTCGATCTTCTGCTCGTGCCCGGCGGGCCGGGCGTGAAGGTCCTGCGGGTCGATGGCCGCGCCGCCAAGCTGGCCAGGACCTACACCGACGCCGGCAAGCCGGTGGCCGCCATTTGCGCCGCGCCCACGATCCTGGCCGATGCCGGCCTGCTCGCCGACAAACGTTACACGGCGCATTTCTCGGTGAACGAAGAACTCCCGCTGGCGCTTGCCGGCGAACGTGTCGTCGAGGACGGCAACCTCATCACCGCGCGCGGCGCGGGCACGGCCGTGGAGTTCGGACTGGCGCTGGTGCGGCGGCTCTTCGGCGAAGCGAAGGCGAAGGAAGTCGCCGACGCCATCATGGCTTAGCCCGCCAATCGGCGGCAGCGCGGTGCGGGCTTGACCGCGCTTTGGCTGAGCGTGCGACACGGCGCGGCTTGCGCGGGTGGCCGTTCGCGGTTACAAGCGTTACGTCATGCCCAAGCCCGAACGCCCGTTCCGGTGTCCGCCGCGGTCTGCGATTTGGCGGATTGCCTGGCTGCTGGTCGGCATCTTCGCCGGCGGCGGGCGGGTGCCGGTGCGGGCGCACGATTTCTTCGCCGGTTACATCCAGCATCGCGTCGAGGTCACGATGGGCGCGCGGGACGTGGACGTGACGGTGCAGCTCACCTTTTTCGAGGAGAGTTCCGCGCACGAGCGCGAGCACATGGACGCGAACGGCGACGGCCGGCTCAGCCTCGCCGAAACCGAAACGTACCTGAAGGCGCTGGCCCCCAAACTCACCCCGGCGGTGCGGCTCCGGATCGGCGACGCGCCGGTCGCGCTGACGGAATTGTACGCGCCGGAACTCGACTTGCTCGACAATGACCGCGTCACCTTCGCGCACCACCAGCTTATGCTCCACCTGTTCGGGCGCACGCCGACCAGGCTGACCGCCGGCGCCTCGATCGTCGTCGAAGATCGCCTTTGGCCCGGCGGGCGGGCGTTGGGCACCCTTCAGGTGCGCGGCCAGGACGGTTGTCGGCTCGAAGCCTTGCCGCAAAGCGACCCGGTTTTTCCGCCCGCCCGCGACGGCGAAGCGCGGCAGGTTTCTCGTTGGCCAAACGCGGCG
>JAKCAB010000725.1 GCA_021839785.1 bacterium
GAGATCCTCACCGCGCTGAACTCCTTTCATGGCCGCACGCTGGACGGCATTGCCGCCACGGGTCAGGACAAGGTGAAGCAAGGCTTCGAGCCGATGGTCGCCGGTTTCCGGCACGTGCCTTTCAACGATCTGGCGGCCGTCCGCGACGCGCTCTCGCCCGCCACCGTGGCGGTGCTCATCGAAGGCATTCAGGGCGAAGGCGGCATCACACCCGCCACGCCGGAATACCTGCTCGGCCTGCGCCGGCTTTGCGACGAAAAGAAGCTGCTGCTTCTCATGGACGGCGTGCAATGCGGCCATTTCCGGACCGGACGGTTCCAGAGTTTTCAGCGCTTGTTGGAAGGCGTGCCCGGCGGCGAGAAGTTTTTGCCGGACGCAATTTCAATGGCCAAATCACTCGGCGGCGGGTTCCCGATCGGCGCGTTTTGGGTCCGCGCGCCTTACGCCGATCTGCTCGGGCCGGGCACGCATGCCACCACTTACGGCGGCACGCCACTGGCTTGTGCCGTGGCCGGGCGCATCCTCGAAATCATCGAGCGGGATAAACTCGCGGACAATGCCCGCGCGGTGGGAGAGATCCTGAAAAACGGATTGGAAGGTCTGGCAGCCAGATATCCGACGGTGGTCACGCGCGTGCGCGGGCTCGGTCTGATGCTCGGCTTCGAACTGGCCCCGAAGGAGCAACTTCCCGCACTGGCCGGCAGCGACACCACGCCTGCGCTGGAATGCGTCAACCGCCTGCACGCGGCCGGGTTGCTCACCGTCCCCGCTGGAGCGCAAGTGGTCCGGCTCCTCCCGGCCCTGAACCTGACCAGCCGCGAGGCCACGGAAGGCCTGCAGATCATCGAAACAGTGGTGTCTGGCCTGGCCTGAGCGGCTTCGCGGCGTCCAGGAATCGCGTCGCTGCTCGTTCTGGGCGAGAGCGTTTCGGGAGCATCCCGAGGTTCTCGGCGTATGAGACCCAGCGAGTTTCGGAGCGCCGGCTTGCAGCCGGCTTGAGACACAACTCACTGCCCCGCGGCCAGCTCAAGCGCAAAGCCGGCTGCAAGCCGGCGCTCCATCGACAACTTCGTGATGCACTGGCGTTTCGGGAGCCTGCTTTCGGACTGGCCTTTTGACCTGCACTTTGGCATCCTCCGTTCGTAGTCTGCAGCGGCTTGGGTAGCGCGTCGCCTTTCATCCCGGTGCGGGACCGGCCGAATCCGCACCTCAAGGGTAAACCGGATCCAATCGCCGGCGGCGCAGGCGCTGAATGTCTGGCCATGTCGCTGCGTCCATCTCGCTAATTATGTGGAGTTTGTACGGAACTCGGTGGTGGCAGACGACCCTCGCTCTGGGGGTCGTGTTCGTGGCGGCCACCGCTTGCCGACGGTACGAAGAAGGCGCTGCCCCTGCCGCCAGCAATCCGGCCAAGACCGCGCCGGCCGCGACGACCAAGCCCGAAACCTACGCCGCCAAGCCGGAAGCGGCGCCCCAGGAGGCCAAGGAACCCAACATCGTTTACAGCGCCTACAACGACGACGCGGTCAAGGAAATCTTGAAACTCGCCAACGCCGGCCGCTGGGAGGACGCCGAAGCGCGCACCAAGGCGCTCATCGCCAAGGATCCGCAGGATGCCGCGGCGCAACGTCTGCTGGGCTGGGTGCAGAAACAGCGCGAGATTCAACGCAACAAGGCCTTGGAGGACCGCATCCGCGAGATCGACGCCAAGCACTCCGTCTTCAATCCGACCGTCAAGGATCTGCTCACCGAAAGCAAAGACCGCGGCCTGCCCCCGCGCAAAGATGTGCGCGACATGGTGGATCAGATCGAGGCCACGCCGTACATCCCGCCGAGCTTCGGGAAGACGAATCACCTGGAGGGGATCGAGTTCGACAACGAGGCGCAACAGGGAGCGATGGCGAAAATCCTGGAAAAGCCGGTTTCGCTTCACCTCGACAACACCTCGCTCAAGGACATCATTTTTAACATTGGCCAGACCGAAGGCATCAACTTCGTCGCCGACCAATCACTCGCGGCGTTCCAGCAGAAACTCAGCATCAACATGGAGCGGGTGACCCTGTGGGAACTCCTTCGCTACATCGCCCGCAACCTGGACGTGCAGTTTCAGGTCGGCGACGAGTTGGTCTGGATCGTGGACGGCAAGGACCCAAAGAAGGCACTCGAAGAAACGCGGTTCTACAAGCTGCGCAAGCCCTTCATCCTCCCCGCCCGCTTCGGCCCCGACGAGGTGGTCCAAACCAAGGTGATTCAAAACAACATCCAGACCATCACCGAAAACCAGAAGCTCAACGCCTTCGTCAACGACCTGGCACCGCAAACCATCGCGCTCGAACGCGCGATCACGAACTTTTTCACCGGCAAACACATGCTCGACACCGAGCGCAACATCATCATCGCGCGTGGTACCCGCGAACAACTGGAGATCATGGACAAGATCGTCCAGGAGTTCGACAAGGGCATCCAGCAGGTGCTGATCGAGGCGCGCTTCGTGACCGTCAGCGCGGCCGCCTTCATGCGGCTGGGCGCGGCTTGGGAGAGCGGCCGCACCCAGTTCGCGACGGAAAGCGAGACCGCCACCGCCAGCGCCTTGGGCATTCTCAACCCGGCGTTTGGCATCAGCGAAACGTTCACGAACGTGCTGGGCCGCTCGAGCCTCACCGCGACCCTCTCGCTACTGAACCAAAGCGGCGAGAGCCAGGTCCTCAGTGCGCCCCGCCTGACCGTGATCAACAACCTGCCCGCCACCATCAACGACGGGAAGACCCAATACTATTACGAGCAATACCAGGTAAAATCGCAGATCCTGGAACGGCGCTCCTCCTCGGCGCTGGTGCCGTCCGGCACGCCCACCAAGATCAACGCCGGCGCCAGCCTGGATGTGCTGGCCAGTGTGGGCGGCGATGGGCGCACCATTTTCCTGGCGCTGCATCCCAAGGTGAACTCGGACGTTCAGTTGGTGCCTTTCGCCACCATCACCGACAAGGACGACGCCGGGAACGTGGTGAGCTCTTTCGACATCAAGTTGCCCCAATACCGCACCCAGGAATTGTCCACCCGCGTGGCGGTGCGCTCCGGAGAAACCGTGGTCATGGGCGGAGTGCTCGAGCGCACGCAGACCACCTTTGTGGAATCGGTCCCGATCCTCGGCAGCCTGCCGATCATTGGTGCAGCCTTCCGCCGCCGCACTGAAATTGACCAACCGCGCTACCTGCTGGTGTTCGTCACCGCGACGCTCCTTTCGGAAAGCGGCGAGTACCTGATTTACGATGAGCCGGTGGAAAAGGGCCGCACCGCGTTACGCACCGCGGCGCCAACGGCTGCGACCAGCCCCACCGAGGTTCCCGCCGCTGCGCCTGCCCCCACGGCTGCTCACTAGCCCTGCGCTTCAATGCTTCTTCCGTCCGTTCCATGGTTGCACCGGGTCCTGCCCTTGTTGGGCCGCCGGTTCGTGGTCCTGGACCCGGGCAGTCGCTTCCTGAAAGTGCTGGTGGTGGACGCGGGTTGGGGTGCGCCGCGTGTGGTGCACTTTCAAACGCTGGATTTTTCGACCGCCGACCCACGCCACTTCGAAGAGGTGGACGCACAGTTGGAGGAACTGTTCGCCGCCGCCGGCCCGCACGAGCGCATTCTCGTCCTGCCCCAGTATCGAGCCATCGCCCAGGTGGTGGATCTGCCGCCCGCCAGTACCGCGGAAATGCAAAGCGCGCTCGCCCGCGAGGCGCGGCGGCTCAGCGGCCTGGACGAAGCCGCCCTCGCATTCGACGCCGTGCGGCTCAAGCCGTTCGGCCGGCTGGCGCATCCGCACTGGCTGACGCTCTGCAAACGCGCGGAACTGGATGGTTTGATCGGCCGGTTCGGGACGGTGCCGGAAGGCGTCGAAGCGGGCGTGGAACCGCCGCGCTTGGCCCAGATCACCACCAGCGGACAAGCGCTGTTCGCCGCGGCCCCGGCGCTCCTCCCGGCCGATGGGAACGGCGTGCTGGTGGATCTCCGCGCCAACAACAGCGTGGTCGCGATCGTCGCCCACGGCCAGGGCGTCTATACCACGACCCTCCCGATCGGCTCCCGCCAGCTCAGCGAAGAACCGGCCGCGGCGGGAACCGACGCTGCCCCCGCCGCCGCGACCGCGGCTGCTCCCCCGACTGAGCCCCACCTGGCCGCCTCCCCGGCGATGCTGGAGAAATGGTACGGCGCCGTGCGGCTCTCGGTCGCGGAATGGATCGAAGACAATCCAGACGCCGGTCTGACCTTGCCCGGCCTCCCGGTGTTTGTCGGCGGCCTCGGCGCCAGTCAACCCGCCTTCCTGGAGTCCTTGAACCAGCGCGGGAATCTGCGGTTCGAGGCCTGGGAAGAGACCGCCACCCGGCATCAGCGCTGGCCCATGGCGGACTACTTGGTCGCTTACGGGGCCGCCCTCCAAACCCTGGCCGGTGGGCCGCGGGGAATTTCGTTGCTGCCCGAAGATCTGCGTCTCGGGCTGAAGCGCCGGCGCCTCGTGGCGGGGCTGGAGACGCTGAACGTGGTCTTGCTGGTCCTGGTGGGGCTGCTGCTCGCCCTCGGCATTAGGCAGAAGAAGGACCTGATGGAACGGAAGACCCAGCTCACCGAGCGCGCGCAGACGGCTCTGCAAACCGCCCGTTCCATCGACGCGCTCTATCGCCGGCTCAACCTGGATTACTGGCAAATCTATCCGGTTCTGTTGCGCCAGCAGCGAACGCTGGAAACCTTGCAGACCCTCGCCGCCATGCGGGCCGCGCGAACGAACGACGACTTCTGGTATGTGCTCTTCGCCGATGCCGCCAGCTACCAGGTCGGCCCCGCGGGAGCATCCGCCAGCCCGGTGACGAACGCCCCGCCAGTCGTCCGGCCGCTCACGACGGCGACGAATGCGGCGCCCGCGGTGTCACGCCGCGAATACATTCTGGAATTGTGCGTGCCCAGCGAAGGCGAGGCCTTGCGGCGCATCCTCAGCGACGTGGTTGCCAGCCTGAAGCGGAACGTGCTCTTCAGCCGCGTCGATTCGCTACCGCCGGAACGGAAACGCGATTGGGTCGATCCCAAGGTCGCCGTTTCCAACCGCGTCTTCGCCATCGCCATGGAGATTGCCGGGAAAGAGTTGCCCCGCCCCTTTCCCGAGATTTCCCGTGCGTCCCCAGGCAGCGACAACCGCCGTCCGGGCACGTTGCGGCTCGAACCGGAAGCCGATCCGGCCCGCTAAACCTGCATGGACGCGCCCACTCCCAAGCCTGGCCGCCGCTCGCGGTTGCCCGCCGTGACCCTCTTCGTGACGCTGGTCCTGGCCCTCACCTACGTGGCGGCCTACCAACCGCTCGCGCGGCGCGCGGAGTCGCTCGACAAATCGCTGCGCCTGGCGTGGGAGCAATTCGCCGCCACCAATCGGTCCAGCGAGGCCACGGCGGGGGTGAAGCTGGAGAATCTTGGCGCGCGCCTCAAGGCCCTGGACGCTTCCGCCGCCGATCTCGCCGCGCTGCGGCTGTTGATCGATCAACGTCTCGCGCTGCCGGCAGACGTCCGCGACCAGCTCCAGGCGCCTTTCCAACTCATCGACTTCGAGAACGAGCGACTGTTGCGCGCCGAAAGCCTGGCCGCCTTGGCCAAACAGCAGAAAGTTGTCTTCGAGCCCGGCGCCACCAACGGCCTGCCCCAGTACCTCGGCGAGACCGGCGGATCCGCGTTGCTCTGGCCGCGCCTCTACTTCGCCACGCAGGTGCTGCTCCTGGCGGCCCACACCCAGGTCGGCAGCGTGCGCGAGTTGACCCAGTTGCCGGACGTGGACCACCGGTCGGCGTTCGACGGCCACCGCGAGTTCCAGGAAATGCCGATGCGCATCACACTCGTGGGCGACCTCGAGCCGGTCGGTCGGTTTCTGACGAGCCTGCCGTTGCGGGGAGCGGAACTCGAGGCGACGGGCCTGGCCACGGTCCTGACCAACAAACCCGCGCTGTTCATCGACCATTTGCTCACCCGCAAGGCCGCCCCGGACCGCCCCGGCGACGTGCTGGTGGAGGTGGAGGTCAGCGGGTTTGTGCCGCTGGCCGGGACCGTTTTGCAGACCAACAGCCCGGCGGAGTTGACGCGCTGAAATGTCCTCGACACTCCAACGCCAGTTCTGGTTCGCGATCGCCACCTTGGCGGGGCTCGCGACGCTGTTGAGCCTCACGCTGCTCGGCCTGGGCGGGCGGGTGCCGGACCTGCGGCCGCTCGGCGGTGAGGGCCGCGTCACGCCCGAATGGCCTTCCCCCGCCCAAGTGGGCGATTGGTTCAGCGTCGGGGAACTGGCGCGGGCGGTCCGCCAGACGAACGCGATCAATCCGTTTTTCACCCGGCATTTCCAGCCGCCCCCACCGCCCAGCACCCGGCGCGTGACGCTGACTTACCAAGGCTCCCTGGAAAGTTCGGACGGCAAGGTGCGCGCCTTCGTGCTGGTCGATACCAACACGCTGGCGCTCGCCGCCGGCGCCGTCGTGGTGGCCGACCACGCCGTCAAAAGCATCGCCCTGCGCACGCTGATTCTCACCAACGCCGCCGGCCAGACCAACGTGCTGGAATTCAGCGTCCCGAAACCCCTGGAAGTACCCATCAAGTGAACGCTCCGGAGCCAACAAAACGCGAAGTGGCCGACGTGCTGTTCGCCGCGGGCAAGCTGGATGCCGAGCAGTTGGAGCTGGTGCGCCGTCGTCAGCGCCGCCTGCGCACCTCGCAACACCAGGCCCTCCTCGAACTCGGTTTCGCCTCCGAAACCGATACCTACACAGCGCTGGCCGGTTTGCACGGGCTGGAGTTCGTGGACTTGTGCAACTTCACCTTCCCGCCCGGCCTGCCCGACGAAACCAAACTGCCCGTCGCGGTCATCCACAATCACCACGTCCTGCCGGTCGCACTGGACGAGACGACGATCACGCTGGCGTTCATCGAGCCGCCGCGCCAGGCCGAGCTGGGCAACCTCCGCCTGTTGCTCAATCGCCAGGTCCGCCCGGTGCTCACCACGCCGAGTTGTTATCGCAACGTCATCCGCCAGTCCTTCGGCCTCGGCGCCGACACCATCCAGCGCATGGGCGAGGATCGCCCGGCCGCCGACAGCTCGGCTGACGTGGTGTTCAAGGTCGGCACCGGCGAGGATGAGGAAGCGGTCAACGCGGGCATCACCCGCTACGTGGACCAACTGCTGGCGGACGCGCTCCGGCTCGACGCGACCGACATCCACATCGAACCCTACCTTTCCAGGATCAAAATTCGCTATCGCGTGGACGGGATCATGCAGCCGGTCACCACGCCCGACAGCCTTCGCCAGGTTTATGGCGCGCTGGTGTCGCGCCTCAAGATCATGGCCGGCCTCAACATCGCCGAGAAGCGCCTCCCCCACGACGGCCGCATCTCGATGAAAACGGAGGGCGCCGAATACGACCTGCGCGTTTCGATCATCCCCAGCAAGCACGGCGAAGCCGTCTGCCTCCGCATCCTCGGCCGGCAGAGTCTCATGCTGGAACTGCGGGAGCTCGGCCTGGAGACGGACCAGGAAGCGCTGCTGCGCACCCTCACCCGCCTGCCGCAAGGCATGGTCCTGCTCACCGGCCCGACCGGCAGCGGCAAGACCACCACGCTTTACGCCGCGCTCGCCAACGCCAACGACGAGGGCCGCAAAATCATCACCGTGGAGGACCCGATCGAGTACCAGCTCGAAGGCATCGTCCAGATCCAGGCCAAAGAGGAAATCGGGCTCACCTTCGCCGCCGGGTTGCGCTCGATCCTCCGCCACGATCCGGACGTGATTCTGATCGGCGAAATCCGCGACCGCGAAACCGCCGACATTGCCGTGCGGGCCGCGCAGACGGGCCACCTGGTTTTCTCCACCTTGCATGCCAACGACAGCGTGAACGTGATCACGCGCCTGCTCGACATGGGCATCGACCCGTTCCCGCTGGGTTCCGCGCTGGTTTGCAGCATCGCCCAGCGATTGGCCCAGCGGATTTGCCGGCACTGCGGCGAGCCCGACGATGCGATCCCGGACGACCTCCGCGCCGAGATGGCCCGCCAGCTCGGCCTCGCGCCGGAGGAAGTCCGCGCCTTTCGCGGCCGTGGTTGTGTGGAGTGCAACGACAAGGGCACCCGCGGGCGCGTGGCGTTGTACGAGTTCTTCGTGATGAGTGAGGAAATGGCCGATCTGCTTGGCCCGAATCTGACCACCGGTCACCTGCGCTCCGCCGCGCGCCGACTGGGCTGGCGGTCGCTGCGCGATCAGGCCTGGAAGAAGGTCCAGCAAGGGTTGATCCCCGTCTCGGAAATCCAGCGCCTGACTTATCGGCTCCAGCAACCGGCGTCCCAGCCCTCGCCTGAGGGCCTGTAGCCGCCGGCCAGGCGGTCGGACAGGACGGTGCTCGGCCGGCGGGATACGTCTTCCCTCGACCGCGCTCGACAACCGGCCGGCGCCCCGGTTCAATCGCCGCACGCCGCCGCCATGACGCCCGCCGAGTTCCAGCGCAAGTGGTCCCGCTACCAGGGGAAGGAAACGTCCGCCTACTCGGAACACTTCAACGACCTGTGCTGCCTCTTGGGCCACCCCACGCCCGCCGAGGCCGATCCCAGCGGCAGCAATTTCTTTTGTTTCCAGAAGCGTGTGACCAAGGACGCCGAGTTGTTCCCGTTGACCGAAGCTGGCGAGGAGGCCGCCCCGGAGGAACGCGGCTTCGCCGACGTGTGGAAACGGGGCTGCTTCGGCTGGGAATACAAGGGCAAGCGCAAGAATCTGGACGAAGCCTACAAGCAACTCCTCCGCTACCGCGAAGCGCTCCTGAACCCGCCGTTGCTCGTCGTTTGCGATTTCGACCGGTACGTGATCCGCACCAACTTCAACGGCACGGTGCAGGAAACCTTCGAGTTCACGAACGACCAGCTCGACCGCCCGGAGAACTTGCGACTGCTCCGCGCCGTCTTCACCGAGCCCGACTTTCTCAAGCCCCAGCGCACCACCGCGCAAGTCACCGAAGCCCTGGCCGAAACCATCGCCGAAGTGGCCAAGTCCCTGCAAAGGCGCGAGGCGGTCGAGTTGGCCGACGCCCGGACGCGCGCGGAAATGAACTTTGCCCAACGCAAGAACCTCCGCATTGCCCGTTTTCTCAACCGCATTGTCTTTTGCTTCTTCGCCGAAGACACCGGCCTGTTGCCGAAACACCTGTTCAGCAAAGTGCTCAAGACCGGCCTCGACGATCCGCACCACTTGGCGGAGACCTTGGAGAATCTCTTCGCCGTCATGGCCAGGGGCGGCCCGTTCGGGCACCACAAAATCCGCCACTTCAACGGTCATCTGTTCGAGGAATCCACCGTCTTTGAACTCACCGAAGGCGAATTGCGGAAGCTGGCCGATGCGGGCGAGGCGGACTGGCAATTCATCCAGCCCAGCATCATGGGCACGCTCTTTGAACGCGCCTTGGAACCGGAGCAACGCTCGCAATTGGGCGCGCACTACACCAGCGAGGCGGACATCAAGACGCTGGTGGAGCCCGTGCTGATGGCCCCGCTGCGCCGCGAATGGGCCGCGCTCAAGGCCAGCCTCGCACCGCTGCTCGCCTCCCGGTGGGGCGAGAGTCCGCTCGAGCCCAAACTCAAACGGGCCGCCGGCAGCCAGGGCTCGACAGAGTCTCGCCCCACCAAGGATCAGGCCCGCGACCGCCTTGCCGCGTTTCAGAAGAAGCTGGCTGGGTTAACCGTGCTGGACCCCGCGTGCGGCAGCGGCAACTTCCTGTACGTCTCGCTGCAAACGCTGCTGGACTTGGAAAAGGAAGTCGTCACCTTCGCCACGCAACTGGGCTTCAAGCTCGCGCCGCAAGTGAGCGTGCGGCAACTCCGCGCCATCGAAATCAATCCCTACGCGTTCGAGCTGGCGCAAGTCTCCGTGCAAATCGGCTTCCTGCAATGGCGGCGCGACAACGGTTTCGACAACGACCGCTCGCCCGTGC
The DNA here is from genome assembly GCA_021839785.1 of bacterium. Next base: position 9,978 of record JAKCAB010000725.1, read on the forward strand.
TGCAAAATCTCGACGGCTTCCAGAACGAAGACGCCTTGCTGGTGCCGCACTTCCGCAGCAAGGCCAAGACGTTGAAGGAAGCCCAAGCGGGCGAACACGCGGGCGACGATGCCTTGAAGTTCTACACC
>JAKCAB010000876.1 GCA_021839785.1 bacterium
TCACGCTGGGCGAGCAAGGCATGTTGCTTTGCCAGCGCGGCCATCCGCCGTTGCACATTCCCACGGTGGCGCGCGAAGTATTCGACGTGTCAGGCGCGGGCGACACCGTGATCGCGGCGTTTACGCTGGCGATCGCGGCCGGCGCCTCGCCGGTGGAAGCGACCGCGATTTCGAATCACGCCGCGGGCGTGGTGGTGGGCAAGTTCGGCACCGCCGTCGTCCAACCGGCGGAGCTGCTGGCCAGCTTCGACTCAACTCCATGAACCCGCCCGCCGGTGGCGCCGGCGCACCGAACGGCGTCCTCGCGACCGGTTACGAGTTGGTGCGCCTGGTCAGCGGGGTGTGGAGCGTGCGTTCGCTCGCGGAAGGCGAGACGTTTCATCCGGTCATCGGCCCCAGCGCGGAGGCCGAGGCGCTCTATCTGCGTCAACTGCAGCTCGTGGACCGGATGCGCGCGCATCGCGGCGAATTCGTGATCTGGGACGTGGGCTTGGGTTCGGCGGCCAACCCGCTGACCGTGCTTCGCGCGACGCGCGAACTGGCCACGCCGGTGCGCCTGCTCAGCTTCGACCGCACGCTGGCGCCGCTGCGCTTCGGACTCGCGCACGCCGACCGGCTGAGCTACTTCGCCGGGTACGAGCCGGTGATTCGCCAGCTTGGCGGCGAGCGCTGCGTCGAGTTTCGCAACGGTCGCCAGCCGGCGCACTGGGAGGTGCAGGTCGCCGACTTTCCCCGCTTGGTGAACGAGCCGGCGGCCGAAGCCTGGCCCAAGCCGCACGCCATCCTGTACGACGCGTTTTCGCCGGCGCGGAATCCGGAGATGTGGACGCTCCCGTTGTTCACGCGGTTGTTTCGTCTGCTGGACCCGGCCCGACCGTGCGCGCTGCCGACCTATTCGCGCAGCACCTTGTTGCGGGTGACGCTGCTCCTCGCCGGCTTCTTTGTGGGCGCCGGTCACGCCACCGGCGAAAAGGAGGAAACGACGATCGCCGCGAACACGCTGGCTTTGATCGAGCGCCCGTTGGACCGCCGCTGGCTGGCACGCGCGCGCCGCTCCACGAGCGCCGAGCCGTTACGCACCGCCGCTTATTGCCAAAGTCGGCCAGGGCAGGATACAGTCCGCCGTCTGGAAGAACACCCACAGTTCTTAAGATGATCTGCTTCAACCAACATCTGGCCGCCAGCGCAAGAATGGAAACAAGTTCTTATCGCTGATGACGTTCGTGTGTTATGAGGAGTCCAGCGAAGGGTTTGCTCGTGAAATCTTCCTCCAGTGACGGCCAGCCCGGCCCTCCCATGAACGGCGGAGGGTCGTCTCGGAAGAAGTGGAGCTTCCACTACACGGAGGAGGCGCCACAGAGCGCGGATTGGTTGGTGCTCGTGGTGGTGGCGGGCCTGGCCATCGCCGCGGCGGTGATCATCCCCCACTTGGACCGGGAAGGCGTGCGCGCTAACACCAAGCCTAACCTTCCCGCCAAGGCTACCGAGGCAGGCACGGTAACGAACCTCAGCGCCATCGCGGCAGATCACGACCAAGCGCTGAAAACCGGGGACTGACACGCGTCGGGCATCGCCTCCGCCCGAGACTCGATCAACCACCCTCCCGCGATTGACGCGCACGTTCAAAAACGTGCTTCCTTGTGGCGCCGACGCCGGGCAAATTGGGTCGCAGTGACAGCCCCTGCACACAAACGACGGACCCAGCCGGTTCACGCAACCCATCGCGGATCGAAGACCACGCGCGGGAAGCCGGGGATGGCCTGGGTTCTCGCGTTCATCGTGCTGCTTTCCGCAGGCGCGGTCTTCGTGATGACGCGCCCGCCTGGCCCCGTCGTGACCGACACCTCACCGCGCACCCAACCGCCGACCTCCCCGGCGGTGCCGCCTGCCAGTGCGAGCACCAACGCCAGTGCCCAGGGCGGACAGCGTGCCAAGGACCAGCAGGTGGCGGATCTGCTCGCGAAGGGCAATCGCGCCCTCGCGGGCGGCCAGGCGGACGCTGCGGCGGCCGCGTACCGGGAAGCTCAGAAACTCGCGCCCAACGACGAAGACGTGCATTACAACCTCGGACTCGCCTTGTCGCGGCTGGGTCAAACCAACGAGGCCGCGGCCGAGTACGAAACCGCCCTCAAGCTCTTTCCCGATTACGCCGAGGCCCACAACAACCTGGGCAATCTACTGCTCCGCGCGGGCAAAACGGATGAAGCCATCGCGCATTTCCGGGCTGCGATCAGGGCCTTGCCGGACTACGCCGCCGGCCACAACAGCCTGGGCAACGCCCTGCGCATTGCCGGTCAAAATCCGGAAGCGCTGGAGCATTTCGCGAAAGCGGTGGAACTGAACACCAATTACTGGGAAGCGCGCTTCAACCTCGCGAACATGTACCGCACCGCCGGCCGCCTCGATGACGCCAATCGCGAATACCGCGAGGTGCTCCGGCAAAAGCCCGACTTCGAGCCGGCCCGTCAGGCACTCGCCAATCCTTCGGCTTTGCCTCCGGTTCCGCTGCGTTGACACCAGTCTGCCGTCGCTGGGAGGCGGTGGCGTCGAAGCCGGCGCTTTATTCGCGGCGCATCGCGGAGCTTGGTTCTTCGCCCGGCTTCTGTCCGGTTTGATCGACCGGCGTGATTACCTTTTGCGGACGCACCACGGCCCCGGCCAACTGCGCCGGCCTGACCCGGATGGGTCCGGCCACGAACTCAGGCAGGTTGAAGGTCTGGATGCAGGCGTCGTAAAACGTCGGGTCTTCCTGCGGCAGCACGAACGGCTTGTGGAACGTCCCGGCCGCATCCACGTACGTGAAATGCGGGCGCGAGAAGACGCCATTGCCGCGCTTGCTGCTGAAGACCACCCAGCGGCTGTTGCCGGACCAGCAATGCCAGGAATCGGCCTGGTCGCTGTTGATCTCCAGCCGACGCGACTGGCGGGTGCGAAGGTCCATCAGGTAGAGGTCGCTGTTTGGCTGGTAAATTGGGAAATTGCCGTACTTGGCCAGCGTGTAGAGCAGCCAGCGTCCGTCCGGCGAAACGCGCGGTTGCGCGGCGCTCAAGCCGGTTTCATCGGCCGACACGATCGTCTCCGGCTCGCCCCACAAGTTGCGCTCCAGATCGAAGCTCACGCGCATCAAGTCATAACGCACCTGGCGGAAGCGTTCCTGTTTGAGCTTCGGCGCCGCGCAAAAGTAGAGGTACTTGCCGTCCGGCGCCCACGACGGCCACGTCTCCTGGCGGTCCGGCAACGAAATCGGCTTGGGCATGACCACCACGTTCGAGCGCAACCAGTACACCGCCAGGTTCGACTCGGCGTCGAAGACATCGCGGGTCTCGCCGACCGTGTGATAGAAAAGCGAGAGTTTGTTCGCCGAAAAGGTCAGCAACTCGCCACTCGGATGCCAGGTGATGTAGCCGCCGGTTTTGTTGATGCGGGCGACCTCGTTGGACCGCACCAGAATCATCGGCTGCGGACCTTTCTGGCCGCGAATGTGGAACACGAACGTGTTCGGGTCGCGGTTCAACGTGGTGTGGCAGTTCAGGCAGCCGTCGCCGAAGTCGCGGTTCTCGAGCACCGGCGTCTGCCGGAAGCTTTCGAGGTCGCGCTGATAAATGCCGATCTCGGAGTAGAAACTGTAAAGCGGCTTCAACAGCCGGTACACGAGCGTCCGTTCAAACGGCTCGCGCGCGACTTGATTCGTTACCGTGGTGAAGCGTTGCCAGTCGCTGGTTCCGGTCCGCGCCAATACCTCGAAGTAGAGTGGCCCGCCGGCGTTGGTGGCGAGCAGTGCGTGCCAGGGCTGGATTGGAATGTGGATGGCGGGCTCGCGGCTGGCGAGTTCGATGGGCGACCCACGCCCGCCCCGGATGCGCACGGCGTAGGCTTGACCGGGTTCCTCGATGACGAAGTTCAGCGGCGCGACGTTGGGTGGGATGACCGTGTCCGTGTAATCCGGGTGCAAGTGCGGCGGACGCGGCACCGCCACCGCTGGCGCTGCGGGGAAACCACCCGCGCCCGGTCGGCATGCGGTACCGGCCATCAGCAACGCCGCTACGAGCGCCAGCAGAAACGATGTGCGGGCGGCTTTCATGGTGTTCCTGGGGTGAAAACGGTTGGGCGAGCGCTTCGACCGAACACCAAGTAATACCAAAACGTGTCGCCGAACTCGGACGCCAGTGCCACCCGCCCGGCCTCGGGATTCTCACGGTATCGCTGACTGGCGTCGGCGAAGCGCCGATAGTTTTCAACGATCGCCGGCCGAATCGCAAAACCGTGCCACTCCGCCTTGTCCTGCCCGGCTTGGTATTGGTGTAACAACACCGCCTCCTCGCACGGACGCGGCAGCGCGGTGTAGCCGAAGGACGCCAGCGGCGCGAGGTCCTGCACGAGCGGTTCGAGTTCGGCATTCAACAAGCGATGCGCAAGCAGGTAGGCGTAAGCCATGCCGTTGGTGCGGTTCGCGGCGAGCAGTTGCTGCAACAACATCTCCGTCGGCAGACGGCCGGTGGCGAGGTCGGTCGTGGGCAATCGCGTGCGGATGAGGCTCAGCGCGCCGTCGTTCGCGCCGCGCGGATCGACTGCCAACGCCTGCAGCGCCTGCTCGGCTTCGACGCGGTGAAACGGCGCCAGGCGCAGCCGGTTCAGAAAAACCCGGGCGGCTCCCGGACGTTCCTTGAGCACGTTGATGCGCGCCAGCAGGCGCAAAGTGTCCGGCCGGGCGCCTTCCATTTCGAGCGCCTCGTGCGCCATGTGCTCGGCCAGGTTGACCTCGCCTAACTCGAACAGCGTGCGGCTGAGCGCGCGGCTCATCTCCAACCCCGCGTCGTAGCCCGGCAGCAGGTCCGACCCGCGAGTCTGCGGAAACGAAAACAAGTCTTCCGGCAGCCGGCCGGCATTGTAGAGCGCGCGGGTCAGGTTCAACCGGGCGCCGGCGGTCCACGTCCGCACCTGCTTCGCCGCGGCCAGCGCCTGGTCCCATTCGTGCCGCGCGGCCAGGCGGTCCAGCCGCGCGATGGCGCGTTGCGACGGGTCGAGCGTTGTCCCGACCAGCGCGCAACCCACCCCGAACTCCAGCGCCCACACCAGCCAGGGCGTTCGCAGCACGGTGGCTTCGGCGCGACCCTGCGCCAACCGGGTTCGGACCGCTTTGAAACCCGCCTGGAGCCCCAGCCACACCGGCACGAACGCGTAAGCCGCGGCGAACAGCGCCCACGCCGATCGCCCGCCCCAATGGCGCGTCGCGGCGAGCGGCTCGAAGTTCGGCCGCAGCCAGGCCCAGACCGGCACTACCAACGCTGGTAGGATGCAGCCCAGCGCGAACGCCGGCCGTTGCCGGGCCGCCAGTTCAATGACCGCGACCGTGCTTGTGAAGAGCAAGGTCGGGAAGGTTCCCGCCACGTAAAGCAACCCCACCGCCGCCAGTCCCAGCGCGAAAAGCCGCAGCGCATCGAAGCGGGGCGGCAGCGCCAGCCAGGCACAGGCCGCTGCCAGGCCCGCCAGGATTCCCAGCACCGCGGCTTCCACGTCGCCTTGATAGCGCCCCGGCATCGCCGCCAACAACGCCATCAGGACCAGCGCGCCTGCCGTGGCACCCCGCGTCGAAACCTGCTGAAAGATCAAGCGGGCGCAAAGCAGAATGCCAGCCCACGCCATGGTGAGCGCCGCCGCGCCGGGCGCATTGTAGAAGTTCAACTGCGCCACCGCCGCGGCCGCGTATTGGAGCAGCCCACCGGAAACACCGGCGAATTTCCCAAAGAACGGCGCGTCCACGAAGAAGGCTGGCACGCCGACCTGGTAACGCAGCCCCGGCTGGACACGCAGCCACAAGTGCAACCCGCCGAGCACCAACATCACCGCCAGCACCAGCCAGTCCGCGCCTTGCCACCCGCCTGCGCCGACCGCCGGGTGTGGCGCCCGCGAAAAGGCAGGCTTCGGCTCGGGCGGCGCGACGACTCTGGCGGCTTCGCTCCGCGGCGGGCTTTTGACTCTGGCGCGTTTCCTGGCCATGCGGGATCGGCAACAGTGTGTGCGGCACCCCCGCTCCGCGCAAGCCAGAGACAAGGCAACCGGCTTCGATCAAGCCGGGCCGGCCTTGAGCCGGGCCAGTGCCTGCGCCGCCTCCGCGCGCGTCGGGTCGAGGCGAATCGCCGCGCGCAGATGCCGGAGGGCATCGGCCTTGCGTGCTTGCCGGGCATACAGGAGACCCAAGCCTTCGTGGGCCCTCGCGAAATCCGGGTTGACCGCGAGCGCGCGCTGGAACTGCGCCTCCGCCTCGGCGGCCTTGCCTTGTTGAACCAGAATTTGCGCAGTCTCGAACCAGGCGGTGGCGTCGTGCGGAATCCGCGTCGCCACCTCGCGCCACTCGGCGATGGCGGCGTCGGGTTCGTCGGCTGCAAAAAGCGCGCGCGCCAGCAACTCGTGGAGTTGCCAATCGTCGGGGGCGCTGGCGACCGCCTCTCGCACGAACAGCACCGCGCGGCGGCGGGCGGCCGGCTTGGTCTCGCCGCGTAATTCCTCGAAGCGGCGGACAACCCGCGCGCGGCGTTCCGCGAAGTTGAGTTGCCGATGGTAAATCGGCTCCTGGATCCGGCTCAGGACCACTTCCAACACGTCATGTTCCTGCGCGGCCGAAAAGCCGAGCCGCCGGGCGCATTCGTCTTCGGAGAGCCACGACGCATTCGTCGCGGCGCGAGCGGCGATGGCGGGCGGCAGGAGCTTGGCGACCTCCTCGGCAAAGGCGCGCGCGAGCCGGTAGTTGCCGCCTAACTTGAAATGGACGTGCTCGTAAAACCATTCGTCGCCCGGCACGCCGTCCTTGGTTGCCTCGGCGAAAATCTTTTCGGCATCGAGCAAATGCACACCCTTCGCCGCGCCGGCTTCGGCTGCGTCGCGGATGATGCCGTTGATTCGCGTATCCGCGCGGAAGCGCAGCGTGTCCAAGTCGCGCGCACGCTCAAAGTGTTTGCGCGCTTCGCTCGCCTGCCCAAGCGCCAGACAGCACCGGCCCCAGCGGAATTGGAGATCGGCGAAGCGGTCATCGATACCCGCCGCCTGCTCATAAGCGCGGAGGGCTGCCGCGCAGTCGCCGCCGGTCTCGGCGGTCACGCCGGCTTGGTAAAGCTGGTCCCAAGCCGCGAGTTGCGCCGGCGTCAGGTCCGGTCGGTGCAGCGAGCCAAACGGCGCGCTGTCCCGGAGGTTGCAAGCGACGGTGCTCAGGATGACTTGCGCGCCAGAGCCGAGGCCAAGTTGGACCATGTCCGCCAGGTTGCGCTGAAAGTTGTCGTAAACGCCGGCCAGCCGCGGGTCGTCCTCTCTGACCTGGTTATTCACGAACATGGACATGCCGCCCCAACCTTGCGCGGCTTCGCCGGACCGGTGGAGTTGCGCGGCCACCCAGTCGAACCACTGGCCCAGCCGCGTGCTTTTGAAAGCCAGGTTGGCGCGAATGGCGCCGAGCGGCAGCGACTGCTGGCCGAAGACGGTGGCGATGCCGTACGGGCCGATGACCTCGTTGTTGCCCATGTAGATCAACCACAGATCGCCGTGGAAGTCCGCGCATTGACGGGCGATCGGCAGGATGACGTGCGAACTGATCGCCGTGAACGCGGTGTTCACCACCTCGAACCGCGGGCCGGGATAGCGCGCGCGCAAGAGCACTTCGAGGACACGCGCAAAACCGAACGGCGGCGCCGGATCGCCTTCCGCCGCGGATTCGCCGAACACGAAGATGCGGTACGCGCCAGGCGGCTTCTGCGGGGCCAGCATCGCCGGATCGGGATGCCGCGCCAACGTGGGCGGAAAGAACCGCCACGGGAAGCGCTGGTTCTCGACCAACAGGCCCGGCGCCGCGGCCGGGTGGTGGACGAAGTACGCGGTCGCATAGCCAAAGCCGGCGAGGCGCAAAGCCAGTTCAACCAGCGCGAGCGTCAGTGGGATGAGCAAAACCGCCACGAACGGAAACCACCAGCGTCGCCGCCGTGACGCATCGTTGGCGGGGGGCAAAACCTCCGCCGGGCGCGTCTCGGAATTCGAGGCGCCACCGCGGCGGGAACGATCGCGAGCCTTCTTCAACGGCAAATCGGATTCAATTGCGGGCCAAGCCGAACCGCCAGCACCCGGACGTGGCCGTCAGTTTCCACCGCGATTTCGCGCGCGTCACTCGGAATCGCGGACACCGTCTCCCGCCCGCCGGGCCAGCGCACGCGGATTTGGTTCGCAGGCTGCGCCGACGCCAAGACTTGCACGGCGCTGTCCTGCGACCAGTAGCCGGCGCCGGCGTGGATTTCACGTGCCGGCCCGAAACGGCCGCCCGCGCCGAGCCGCAAGACCGCGCCGACGGCCGCCGGATTTGCGGGCGAACCAAGCAGGCGCACCCGCAAGCCCGGTCGCGCGCCGACGTTTTCGTAAAGCTTGGTCGCGGCCCCGTTCTGGCTGACCACCAGGTCCACCCGGCCGTCTTCGTTGAAGTCGCCCACCGCGGCGCCGCGTTGCTCGCCATAGACCGCGACGCCGGATTCCTGTCCCGGCATGGGCCGCAAGTTGCCCCGGCCATCGCCGCGCAGCCAGAGTCCGCGACCGCCATCCAGGCGGGGCCATTCCGGTCGGAGCGCAAAGCAGTTTTGGCTCAGGAACACATCTTCATTGCCGTCGCCGTCCACGTCCGCGACGCACACGCCGAAGGCCGGCGCCAACTGCGCTTCCCGCGCCAGCGGCACGGCCACGAAATGGGTGCCGAGGTTCAGGAACAAAGTCGTGGCCAGCGTGCTGGCGGCGACCACCGCGGGTTTCGCGGGCAGCAAGGCGATCACCTCGGCCATCGTCGCGGTGCTGAACGCGGCATGGTTGGCGTAGCTGCCGCGGAGAAACGGCAGGGCCTGGCTGAGCGCGTTCAAATTGCGGCGCGGCATTTCGGTATTGAGTTCCGCCGGGTAGTACGCCTCGAGCACGTCCACCACACCTTGACCGCCGAAGTCGCCGTAGTAGGTCCGCAGCGGGCGCTCCGGGCTGGCCTGGCAGGCGTCGTTCAAACCCCAGTTGCTGGCGATGAAATCCAGCCGCCCATCGCCATCGAAATCGCCGGCCGCCACTCCGTTCCACCAACCGGTCAATTCTGCAAGGGATGAGGGGCGAGGGGCGAGGGGTGAGGCGGGCGCCGCGTTAGTCGCGTTCCCGGCCCAGGTCAGCGGCGGATTCCAATCACTCAAGCTGCCACGGTCGTTGCGAAAAATCCGCACCGGCCCCCACTCGCACGCGAGCACCAGTTCGGGGAAGCCGTCGCCCGTGAGGTCGGTCCAGAGCGCGCCGGAAACCAGACCGGCCTTTTCCAGCAACCGGCTGTTGTTCGTGTCCTGAACCCAGCGGCCGCTGTCCAGCCGGAACAGACGCGAACTCGCAGCGGCCGGGTAGGCAGCCAGAATCACGCGCCCGCCGACGAACAATTCGAAGTGTCCTTCGCCGTCAAGGTCGGCGACCGCCAGCGGTCCCGGGCTGGCGCCGCCGAGTACCACATCGGACAAAGCCGTGGCCGCGGCCGGCTGGCCGGGATCGAGGCCCCACTGGATCACCGCCGGCGCGTTGGTGGCGCTGCTTTCGTAGCTTGCCAGGGCGGTGAGCAACACGCGCGCCCCGCCGGGGGCCTGCCAGCCGACGATGCCGGCCAGATCGTCCGGGACCGGTCCGAGGTTGGCGGCAACGAACGGTTTGAAGTCGCCCGCACTGTCCCGACGAAAGACACCCAGCGCGCCACGCCGCCCGGCGCCCACCACGAGTTCATCGTGGCCGTCACCGTCCAGATCGACCCAGGCCACGCCGGGACCAAGCTGGCTCAGCAACTTCGTCAACAGCGGCTGGCGGGCGAAATCGTTGAATAGTTCCTCGTGATGCGTGTGGTTCAGCCGGTCGCTCACGTCGCGGAACAGTGGCGGCTTGGGCTGGGCCGGCCGTTCGGGCTGGGCAGCCTCGGAAGGTTCGGCCACTTCGTAGAGGCAGTCCGGTTCGACGTCGCTCACCAGGCTGCGCCGACCGCTGCGCCAGCGCACGTCGATGGTCAGGCGGTTCGTGTGCGCGCCGGCGGCAAAGACGAGCTGG
>JAKCAB010000587.1 GCA_021839785.1 bacterium
CGGTCCCAGGCGTCAAACTTGCAGTCGTAACTGCTGGTGGGCGTGGCGGGCTGCGGCATCTTGATCATGTTGCCTGCGCCATCGTAACCGGAAACGGTGGGATCGGCCCAATCCGGCGTGCCAGTGAGCGTCAGGACTTCGTTGGCCTGGTCGTGCGTGCGGTTCTGATCGAGCGTGGTGCTCCCGTTGACCTTGGTCACGTAGGCGCTGGTGGCGCCCCGCCAGTTGCCGGTCGGATCGTAGTTCCAGTCCTCCTGCCAGACCGGCGTGCCACTGATGTCAGTCTTGCCGGCATTGAGGTTGCCCCGCTTCAAGGTCTTCAACTGGTAGAGGGCGTCGTAGAGGTAGTACTCGTCCTGGTTGCTGGTGCCCACCAGGTTGTCCCGCCACTGGCGGTTGCCGGCGCGGTCAAAGCCATACTGCACCCGTTCCCGGTGCGTGCCGTCGCTGGTCTTGAGCCAGCGCTGGTCCACCAGCCGCCCGAACCGGTCCAGGCCAGTGTACTGATCCCCAGCATCCCCGTTGGGTTCGGCGCCTTGCTTGATGTACGTGAGCTCCACACCGGGCTGACCGGAGTAGTTAACGCGAATCGGGACGCTTACGCCCAGGTAGCTGTAGCCCGCCAGCACCGTCGTGCTCTGTTTGAGTGAGGCCAACCGGCAAAGCAGATCGTCTCCTCCGCCCGCCGTGCCGTAGTCCAGCGTGACCACCCGGCTATCGGGATAGGTCAGGGAGGTCGGGCGCGTGTGATTCGCGCTGCCATCGGCATAGGCGTACTGCACTTTGGGCGTGCTCCCAATGACCACCGCGCCGCTGTGTGACTGGTAATCGGCAGTCAGCAGGCTGAAGTCGTTGAAGGCAAACTGCGCCTCGTTGACGATGGCGCCGCTGCCTACGGTGGCGTTGTCGTAGCTGCCGATCTTTTCCAGCATCCCGCGGGTCTCGTAACTGCGGGTAATCCGTTTGACGGTCTGGTCGATGCCCACGCCAAAGGCGGTGATCCGGTCGTGCAACAGCCGCCCCAGCTTGTCATAGACGTACTCGTGGACCGTGGCGGTCGCTTCGCCCGTGTGCTTGGGCAGCGTCTTCTTCGTGGCTTCGCCCAGCCGGTTGTATTCGAACTTCACCTGGTCGGTCCCGGTCGGATCGGTGTCGGTCGAATCGGGATAAATCACCGCCCGCAACAGGTCGTTGCTGGCCACCGCCGACTCGGTGAGTGTCGAGCCGTAAAAGTACTTCGTCAACTGGTCGCCGGTGACGGAGTTCTTGGCCGTGAGTGTCTCCAGCCGGCCGTCGGCGTTGTAAGCGTATTGGGTCTCGCGAGCGAGCCCTCCGAAGTCTTCGACCTTGTTGGTGAGCCGGCCGGCGTGATCGAGGGTGGATTCGGTGACCACCCCTTTCGGGCCGGTGGTCTGGTAAGCCTCGCCCGCCAGGTTGTAAGCCGTCGAGTTGACCAGCACCGTGTCGGAGCGGGCCGGGACCGTGGCCGGACGGCTGAACGCGGCGGCGGCGTTGGTGCCGTAGTCGGCCGAGGCTTGCTCGCGACCGAGCGCGTCCGGATAAAGCGCCACGTAGCTGACCCGCGCCTTGGGTTCGGTGCTGGGCGTCTGTAATTCCCCCGTGCCGGTGGCGTCCTTCGCATCGCCTTCGCGGGAACGGCTGGCCGGAAGGCGGGAGAAGGTGTCGAGAACGCGGCGAGACCGGCCAACCGGGTCGCGACGCCGTGCGTAATCGCGAGTGGGCTGGAGTGATCGGCGGAGACGAGCAGGGGATGCTCTCTCTGTGGGCGCAACGCAGCCGGACAAGGGGAAGGACGAAGGGAAGCCCCCATTGCAGTCTCCTGGCCAGGAGCGCGGACCGTTGGAACCCCGGAATTCATCTTCCAATACCCTGGCAATTAGGGCGGCGTGTAGGAACGACTTGTCAATAATGATCCTTCGTATCTGCGCGGCGATTCCTTTTCCTTGCGTGACGTGCCGATGGCATTTGCGCGCGCAGCCTGCTAGGCTCGCGAGCCGGAACGCATGGGCCACCAGGAATCCTATTACCGCCACAACGAGGCGTACGCCGAGTTCCTCGCCAACTGGGACGAAGGCTTTTACGCCAAGTACGCCGACACGCTCAAGCCGGAGTGCCCCGGCGCGCGCGTCCTGGACGTGGGCTGCGGCGTCGGCCAGGTGGTGAAACGCCTCCAGGACGCTGGCTTCGCAGCGCACGGCGTCGAGGTGTCCGAGCCGAACGTCGCCAAGGCCCGCCAGTTCGGCTTGAACTGTGCGTTGTACGACGGCCGGACGTTGCCTTTTCCGGACCGGCACTTCGCCAGCGTGGGGGCCTTGAACGTGCTGGAACACGTCGAAGCGCCGGAGGCTTTTGTAGCGGAGTTGGTGCGGGTCACGGAGGCCGGCGGGCGGGTGTTGATTTCGAGCCCGAATTTCTTCCGCGCGCTGGGCTGGCGGGATTACCACCCCACGATGCGCGGCCTGGGCAACAAGTGGCGGAACTTGGGCCGCCTCCTGGCCAAGCGCCGGCAGATGCGGGCCGCGCCGGAGACGGTGCGCTTCGACCGCATGACGCCGATCGTCCGCGAGCCATTCCAGCCGGACGATGACGCGATCGTGAAGACCAACGCGCTGGAGATCGCGTTCTTCCTCCGTCGGGCAGGTTGCACGGTGGAACAAGTCGCGTGCACGGACCGGTACGTGAACCCGCTGGTGGATTTCGCGTTAAACCTCACGCCCAGCCGGTACGCGATGTTCAACGCCTTTGTCGTGGCCCGGCGGCGGAGCGCGTAACGCCTGGCCGAAAAAGAAAGGCGGCCCGCCGCTCGGGCCGCCTGGCGAAACTGGGAGGTTGGCTGACTCAGACGTTGCTCGGCTGGTTCGCCGCCGGCAACGGCACAACCTTCGACGCCAGACCGATCTTCATGCAGATGAAGTACACGACCGCGCCGACGATGAAGGCCGCGACCGGCGAGACCGGCACCGAGTAACCCGCGAACTTGGCAAAGAAGCTGCCCATGTGGCTGAGGAGCCAGTTGCGGACGGCATCGCTGCCGACGAGGAATCCCAGCGCCCAAGCGATCCACCCGGCCGGATTGAAGCCGGCGCGCGGGCCGCTCCATTTTTTGCCGGCGAGCCAGTAGTCCACCAACATCGCGCCGCAGATCGGGCCGAACGAGGCGCCGATGACCACGAACACCGAGATGGCGCTGGCGACTACGCCGGTGATTGCGAGGATGATGCTGACCGCCGCCCCGATGCCGACCGAGATGAACGGATTCACGTCGGGCAGGGTGGTCTTAAAACTGTTCGCCGCGATGAACGACGAGAAGCAAGCCGGCGGGAACGCTGCCAACGCCAGGAGGAACATCAGGATGTCAGCGACCTTTTTACCGAGCACCACTTCCATGAGCGAGGTCGAGACCAGCAGTTTGCTGGTGGCCGCATCGACCTGGGCGTTCTCCTTCATCGTGTCGATTTGGTCATCCGTCTTGCCGGCCTTCTTCAATTCGGCCGTTTGGGCATCGATGTCCGCTACGGCTTTTTCCGCCGCGGCCTGGGCCATTTCCACGGCTTTCGGGCCGTACTCCTTGCTCCCATGCACGCCCGCGACGATCAACGTCGAAAGGCCGGCGGTGAGCACAATCGCCAAGGCGATGCCCACGAGACCGCCCATCGAAACGTCTTTCTTGTCCCGGCTGTTCGTTCCGAAATCGACACCGGCGGCACCCGCCGTGGCGAAGAAGCCGACCACGTACACCGCGAGGAACCCGATCACGCCGCCATCGACGATGGAAAACGTCTCCAGCGGAGGGCTGGCATAGCCGGCCGCCGCGGAGTGCGCGTCCGCCAGCGCCTTGGGGTCAAACCCGCCGAGACCGCCGGCCGTCTTGGCAAACATGATCAGCAAGACCGCCACGGGAATGAGCGGCAGGTAGGTAGCGACTTTGGCGACGTACTGGATGCCTTTCAAACCGACGAACGCCGCCAGGACACCCCAGACCACCATCAACGCCGAGGCGGGTAGCCCGGTGAACCCGGCGATGGCCAGGGAGGCGAAGTAGATGTTCACGCCCAACCACCCGAATTGCAGCAACCCCATCAAAAATCCCGGCATCAAGAAACCGCCGGTGGCGCCGAACGTGGAGGTGCCGACGATGTACAGCGGCAAGCCGGTCTTCATGCCCAACAGGCCGGGCACGAGGTAAAAAAGAAAGTGGCAGATCAGCGCGGCGATCACCAAGCCCAGGAGGGCCACACCGATGCCTTGCGAAAGGCCACCCGCCTTGGCGGACGACTTGACGGCGTCCTGCCAGAACACGAACCAGAGGAAGATGCCCGCGTAGGTGGGGGCGGTGTTTTTGTACCACGGGGCGCGGTTCGTCGCCGGGTTCGGGGTGGCGCCCGTAATATAGCCAGGTAGTGCGCTTGAGATTTGCGCGTCTTGGTTGCTCATGCGTTCCTTATGTCGGTTTCTAATCCGTTCGCAAGCCGAAAGTGGCTGCGCGAAGCCGTGACGGTTCCGGGCCGCCTCCGTGGCTGGAAATAGAACCGATTGTCTTTGATCGCGTGGCAGCGCTTCTTGCTTGCCAGGCGGGGGCGGGATGCGGTTTGAAAGAGCCGGCCCCGCTTCGTTGGCGGGTGACCGCGAGCCTGCGGGCAACCATGCAAACCTCCCCCGTCACGGACACGTCGGTGTTGATCGTCGAAGACGAGCCACTGCTGCGCCGGCGCGTCGCGGCCTTCCTCGAACGTCAGGGAGCGGACGTGACCGCCGTGGCGGATCTGGCCTCCGCGCGCCAGTCCATCGGCTTGATGCCATTCGACTTTGCGCTCCTGGATGTCAATCTCCCGGACGGCTTGGGCACCGATCTGCTCCGGGAAGGCGCCTTCTCGCCGAATTGCGGCGTGGTGGTGATGACGACCGAAGGCGGGGTGGCCGGCGCGGTCGAGGCCATGCAGTTGGGCGCACTAAGCTATCTCACCAAGCCGTTCGAGCTCGATGAGCTATTGCTGGTCTTCGGCCAAGTCCGCCGCGACCGCCGCGACCGCCGGCTGGAACAGCATCGCCGTCAAGATGCCGCGCTGGCGGAAGACGAGTTTTTCTTTGGCCCGGCGCTGGCTCCGCTGCGCGGACAGTTGGACAAGGTTCTAGCGGCCGACCGCCGCATGGAAACCCGCCTGCCGCCGGTTCTGATTCAAGGCGAGACCGGCACCGGCAAGACCACCATCGCGCGGTGGTTGCACGAGCACGGGCCGCGCGCCGGTCAACCGCTGGTGGAGGTCAATTGCCCGGCCTTGCCGGAATCGCTGGCGGAATCGGAGCTTTTTGGACACGAGCGCGGCGCGTTCACGGATGCGCGGTCGGCCCGCATCGGCCTGTTCGAGGCAGCCAACGGCGGGTCGCTGTTTTTGGACGAGTTGGCGAGCCTGTCGCTGGCGTTGCAGGCCAAGGTGCTCACGGCGATCGAAGACGGCAAAATCCGGCGCTTGGGCGGGAACAAGCCCTTGCCGGTGGACGTGCGCGTGATTGCGGCGTCGAATCGCGATTTGAAACAACTGGTTGCCGCCGGCGAGTTTCGGGAAGATTTGTTCCACCGGCTCGACCTGTTTCGCCTGCAAATCCCGCCGCTGCGCGATCGGCCGGACGACATTGTGCCACTGGCTGAGACCTTGCTCAAACGCGTCTGCCGGCGGCACCGCCTGGCGCCCCGGCCAATCAGCGAAGCCGGCCAGCGTCGGCTTCAACTCTGGCCCTGGCCGGGCAACGTGCGCGAATTGGCGCATGAAATCGAGCGGGCGATGGTCTTCGAAGATGGACCGCTCGCGTTCGCCCACCTTCAATGCCAGAGCGGGAGCGAATCGAAGCCCGGAGCCCTGCCGGCAACGGAATGGTTCAACGAAGGATTCAAGTTCCCCGAAGACGGCTTTTCGTTTGAGGCGGCGATCGACCGGCTGGTGCGTCACGCCTTGAGCCAGGCCGGCGGCAACGTCTCGGCCGCGGCCCGGCTGCTCGGGGTGAGCCGCGATGTTGTCCGTCACCGGATCGCGACCCGGAATGTCGCCGAAGGCGGGGAATAATCCCCAGCTCGGCTTCGCGGATCGCGCGTCGGTTGGGGATAAATCCCCAAAACCGAGACGACGGTTGGACTGCTGCTCCGCGCTTGGAATCTATTCAAGTATTTTAGCAATAATACCTTGAGAGCTGGAATTGGAGCCTGGCACAAAGCTTGCGAAGAAACGTCGGCATTGAGCGACCGCGATGGTGCGGCGCAGAAACTGACAGGACAAAGCCCATTACTATGAGCCTCTTTCAAAACTCGCGATGCGTGAGAGCGGCAAGACTGACGGCGACGGCCTGAAGGCATGAAAACCGACGCGGCGACCCCACACCGCCAGTTTCTCACCCCGGGCAGCGACGCTCCGCCGCTCGCGTCCGGTTTGCGGCGCAGGGTCGAAACCGCCAACCTCGGGCGGCGCGACGGGCTCCCGTCAACAGAGCCGCGCAAACAACGCGCTGGCCGTCAGGGCCACCAACCCGAACATCAGATGGCACATCACCTTGGCCGCCCCGCGCACCCGCACCCAGCGCCCGCCGTAGCGGTCCTTCAACAAGCGGTTCACCCGCTCGCTGGCGCTGCGTTCCCGAAACCGCCGGGCTTGGGCCGGGGCGAAGGGAATCTTCTCTCCGCGTCGCGGATTGGAGTCAATGATCGGCACATGCCCCAACTGCTGGCTGAAGGCGTGAATTTGCGGCGCGTCGTAGGCGCTGTCCATTAGGTCGTAGAGCGAGGTCACGCGTTGCGCGGTCATCTGCGCCAGCGGGATGGCCACTTGGCTGTCATGCGTGCTGGCGCTGGTCAACACGGCGCTGACCGGGAGGTCCCCGTCCCCGGTGTCCAGATGCAGTTTGTAGCCGATCCAGCTTTCTTGGTGTCCTTTACTGTTGCGTTTACAGCCCACGTCGCAGCGGGTCGGCAGGTCGGCGAGGTTCTCGGCCAGGGACCGGGTGAGTTGCACCGCCAGCCGCTTGGGCGGCGGGGCCGGGCGCGCTTCGCCCTTTCGGGGCCGTCCGCGTTTGCGGGGGACCTTCGGGGTCGCCGCGGGTTTCGGCGCTGGCCGCTCGGGGGCTTCAATCGCGGTGGCATCGCGGCTGACATGGCCGAGGAGCTTCGGCCCGGCGTGAACCTTCACCATGTTTTCGTGGACGCGTTGCGGCAGTTGGTCGGCGGCAAACTCGGCAAAAGCGCGGCTGAAGGTGGGTTCACTCGGCACGTCGTCGGTCGTCTCCCAGCCGCAGAGCTGCCGCAGGGCGGGCCGCGTCTTCAGGGCGTGGATCAGCGCCCCGGTCGTGGGGAACTGATAGACGCTTTTGGCGATGAACGCGTGGGCCAGCCAGAGCCGCCGACAGGGCGGACGCCCTTCCCCGCACCCTTCGTAGGCCAAGGTGAAGCGGCCCAAGTCCGTCAAGGAGATGACTTCGCAGAACTGTTGGTCCAGGGCGGTGAGCGGCCCGACTTCCTCTTCCAACGCAGGAAACAGGTGTCGCTGAAGTCCGTGGAAGATCGTGGTCAGATCGAACATGTCTTTCCGACACTGCCAGCCCCCGATCATTCAAACGCCACCCAGAAATCCCGCAACAAACCCGAGTTTTGAAAGAGGCTCCTATGAAAACGTTCAAATCACTGATGGTGGCAGCGCTGGCAACCGTGGCGCTGATCGCCACGCCAGCGTTCGCTGCCGATCACGGCAACGGACAGAACCCCAACCCGCCGAAGCCCACGGATCCGGGCAAGCCGGAGAATCCGGGGAAACCCACACTGCCGGACGACATCAAGAAGCTCATCGAGCAATTCCACGCCGAACAACAGGCCAAGGTGCAGGAATTCAAGAAACTCGCCCAGCAGATGCACGATGCCACGAAGGCAGAGCGCGAGCAGTTGCGCGAGCAAATGCGCCAGTTGCTCCAAGACCAGAAGCAGGAGCGTGAAAAGCTGCGCGAGCAGATTCGCGAACGGCTCCAGGAGTTGAAACAGAACCTGCCCAGCCGCCAGGATCTGATCGATGCGGCGAAGGAAAAGGGCAAGGGCCAGCACGGAAAGGGAAATTAACTTCCAGGGGGAAGACTTGGGAGTTCGACTGGTTAGTTCACGTTGGACGCAGGCGATCCGGAAACGGGTCGCCTGCGCGGTTTTTCGTGAAGCTCCGGCGAGCCGCACTGTCCGCGCGGCGGCCATAAGCGCGGGGCGATTGCCTCTGCCGCAGCGCTGGCTTGCGGGAGGCGGCGGGTTCGGTCAGATAGCTGGGTGACGAACTCGGGATGAACTCCGCCGCCCGCTGCCCAATTCTCCGCCCGCGAGGCGCCGGCCTGGTGTGCTCGGTCCTGGCGGCTGGCGTCTCCGCCCTCGCAGCCGACGCCGCAAGCGACGCGCAACTCCCGGAGCCGGAAAAGCAGGCGTTGGCCGCCTTGATGCAAGACGCCGTGCCTTCGCCGTGGAGCACCGCGGGTGACGTGCGGGCGGCGACCGGTTACCGCGACAACGTCCAGCTCAGCTCGGTCAATCCGCTGGGGGCGACTTTTCTCAGCGGCGGGGGCGATTTCATGCTGAACCGGCTGCCGCTGGACGGCACGGCGGTGTCGGTTTTCGCCTCGGCGGATTACACGCACTTTCTCGACGCGCCCCAGGCGGATCCCGAGAGCCTGGCGCTGGCGCGCGGGGAGGTGAAGCGCGACCTAGGTGCCGGTTGGACCGGCGGGCTCGCCGGGCAGTACGTGTTCATGAACCAGGTCTTCGACGTGTCGGCCACCGAAGCCGAATTGTCCACCGTCACCGCCAAGGGAAGCACGCTGACCTTGACGCCGTCGGCCGCCGTCAATTTGGGACGAAGCTGGAAACTGGAAACCGCGTTGGACGGGAGCCGGCAGCTCTTCTCGGCGCCGCTGGACGATTATTGGGAACTGGGACCCAGCCTGAAGTTCGCGAAAACCTTCGTCGCCGGCAGCGATTGCTGGCTGGGCTACCGATTCACGCGCCGCTGGTACGACGACCGGGCGCCCCTCGACGCGGACGGTCTGGCGATGCCCGGCCTGCTTGAATTCGATCTGCACGAAGTGGAGTTTCGCTCCAAGCTCGCCTGGGGCGCCGGGCGCCGCTGGAGTTCGCAGCTCCGGCTTGGCCTGCGTTGGACCGACGACAACGGCGGCGGCTACTTCGACAATCTCCGGCCGCTCGCCGGCGTCCGGGCAGGCTACTCCGCCGAACGCTGGAAAGTCTGGGCCGAGGTCCGCGGCTATTGGTACGATTACCCGGTCCAGCGATCCGACGGCCCGGACTCGGCGCTCCGCCGCAAGACCGATCTGAACGTGACGGTGCGCGGCGAATACCAACTCGGGCGAAAACTGGTCGCCTTCGCCCAGTACGACCGCGAATCCGCGTTCGATAACGCGCCCAGCGCCGACTACGATGCGAACACCGTGACTGCCGGGGTGGAACTCGAATTATGATGAATCTGGCCGCGCCCGCCCAGGAGCGCGGATGTCCCATCCGCGCCCGGCATTGGAACTGGAATTATGAACCTGCCTGCGCCTGAACGCCCGAACGGACGCCGCTACGGCCGCTGGGCGATCGCGTCGGCGCTCACCGCCCTCGCGGCCGCCGTGCTGTGGGGGCGGCTGGAGCTCGGCGCACAGATGCGAGCGCAAATCCTGGGCCGCGACGCCGAGATTCTCAACGCTCTCGCGGTGCGCGCGCAGACTGAAGTGATCCAGTCGGAAGCCACGTTCGACCTGCGCGAGCCGGCGGACCAGTACCGCGTGCTGCTGAACATCGCCAGCCTCACCAACATCATCGGCGCGCGGCTGTTCAACCCGCAGGGAGAATTCGTCGCCGGCATTCCCACCGAGTTAAAGGAGGCCACGCTGGACGCGGTCGCGCTCGAGCGATTGCGGCAGCACCACTCGCTCACCCGGTTTCATTCCGCCCAGCCCCGGCAGGCGTTGTTCCTCGTGCTGCCGGACCCGG
>JAKCAB010000657.1 GCA_021839785.1 bacterium
TAACGGTGGAAGATGCCGACACGCCGCTGTCGGAACTGACCTTTACGGTAAGCTCCTCCAACCCGACGCTGGTTTCTGCTGCCAATGTCAGCATTCTCGGCACCGGGAACGACCGCACGTTAAATATCCTTCCTGCGTCGGGGCGGACTGGATCGGGCCAAATCACGCTGACTGTCAGTGATGGCAGTTCGCAAACTAGTCGGACTTTCAAATTGGTGGTAAATCCGGTCAACCATCCACCTGTGGCAGGCGCCGATTCGGTGACGCGCCAACACGGTCAAGCGCTGAAGATCCTCGCCTCGCAACTCTTGAGCAATGACCAGGATGTGGACTTCGATCCGCTCATGGTCACCGCCGTATCCCCACTCAGTGCGCAAGGCGTTCCTGTTCAATTGGTCGAAGGTTGGGTAGCGTACTTGCCCTCGTCAGATATGAACGAGACAGACACATTCAGCTACACAGTGTCTGATGGTCACGGCGGAGAGGCTGCCGGGCAGGTCAGCGTTCAGGTGGCGGCGCCAGGTGATCAACAGAGCATCAACATCACTGGGTTTGAGATGCAGAATGACCATTCGATCCGGATCGAGTTCGTGGGGATACCGGGTCGCACTTACCAGATCCAAGCGACCGATACCTTGTCGCCGCCCGCTTGGGCTCCCATTGGCTTGGTAGTGGCGGATGCGTTCGGCCGATTTGAATTCATCGATAACCATGCCGCCGAACACGTGACTCGCTTCTATCGCTCGGCAGTTCCATAATCCTATGTCGTTACCATGACTTTCACATTCCAAAGTCCAAAGGCTGGTGCGTTGTGGAACTTCGCCTGCCGAGGCTGGGTTGCCATACGTTGCTCGGTTTGGGGTCTATGGCTGGTTGGCTTTGCGAGTTTCGTCCAAGCTCAAGTTTTCACGTTTGCAAACGGGACCGTGATTCCGGATGGTGATCCTTCGGGTTTGGCGGATGCTCGAATGGTTACCACATCGCTCTCGGCAATAGGGCACCTTGAAATTGGCCTATCCTTCACGGCAGTAGGGGGAATGGGGTTCAATGGAGACCTCTATGTCAATCTGCAACATGCGTCAGGATTCAGTGTGTTGCTCAACCGAGTGGGAAAACGGGCGGATAGCCTTCTTGGCTACGGTGATCCAGGGCTGGACATTGTGTTAGACGACCAAGCTGTGAATGGCGACGTTCACGTTTACCGGATGACCCTTAACGGATCGAATACGACTCCGCTCGGGGGAGGCTTGAGCGGCACATGGGCACCTGACGGCCGGGCGGTAGATCCGGACACGGTGCTCGACACCACACCTCGAACCGCGACGCTCGCCGGGTTTAGCGGCGCGAATCCTAATGGACAGTGGATTCTATTTGTGGCAGATCTCCAAGGAGGTGGGCAGTTCCAGTTGGAAAATTGGAGCCTGAGCTTTATGCCGATACCCGAATCAAGCGGATTTGCGATGGCCACGGGTTTAGCGTTGCTGACTTGGACCGGGAGCCGACTCGCGCGGCGCAGCCATGGGCTGATGGCTCGACCCATCGCACGGCGTTAGCATGAGCCATTCCCACGACGCGGAACTCCGGCCCCACTGTCCTTGAACGCATTACGGGTACCATCCTTCAGCCTCCGTGATCCTCGCGCATACCAGTTAGCCGCCCCTCTGGTTTCGGTCCCGTAACTGTGGCCACGCAACCAGCTGTTGAGTTGCGAAAGAAACGTTCACAGCCTCCGGCGCTCATTCGATTGTCCCAGATACAGTCAAATTCTCCCTTTCAATTGCCGAACCGGGCGCGGTAAAAGCGCTGGTCGTGACCGGCGGTCGGGGCCTGAAACAGGACGGTGCCCGACTCGTTGGTGAGGGCGACGAGCGGTTGCCAGTCCGAAAAATCCGCCGTCGCTTCGATGACGTAGCTTGGCCCCGGCTCGCCTTGCACCGTCGCCGCAAACTGGCCGGACTCCAGAAAAGAAAAGGGGTCAGTCCCACATATTGACAGTTCCCCATGGTTTGGGCATGTTCCTCGGCATGGCGCGAAAGCTGCGTATCGAGTATCCCGGCGCGATTTACCACGTGATGAATCGCGGCGATCGACGCGAACCGATTTTCCACGATGACCGGGACCGGGAGTTGTTCCTCGCCACGCTGGGCGAAGCGTGCGCGAAGACGGATTGGCGGGTCCGGGCCTATTGCCTGATGGGGAATCACTTTCATCTGGTGGTGGAGACGCCCCAGGGCAATCTGGTGGCGGGGATGAAATGGTTTTTGGGCACCTACACGGCGCGGTTCAACCGGCAGCACAAGCTCTTTGGGCACCTGTTCAGCGGGCGGTACAAGGCGCTGGTGGTGGACGCTGGCAGTCCAGGCTACCTGCGGACGGTGTGCGAATACGTGCATCTGAATCCGGTGCGGGCGAAGTTGCTGCAGCCAGAACAACTGCTACGGGCGTATCGGTGGAGCAGTTATCCCGTGTATCTGGAGCGGCCGGCGCGGCGCCCGGCCTGGCTGCGGGTGGAGCGGGTGCTGGGGGAGATGGGGATTCCCAAGGACAGCGCCGCGGGCCGAAAGCAGTTCGAGCGGTTGATGGAGGCGCGGCGAGCGCAGAATAGCCCGGAGGAGTATGGGCGGATTCGGCGGGGCTGGTGTCTGGGCGAGGAGGCGTTCCGGAAGGAGTTGCTGGCGCAGGTGGAGGAGCGGCGCGGGGCGTCGCACTACGGAGCGGAGTTGCAGGAGAGCGCCACGGAAAAGGCGGAGCGACTGGTGCGCGACGGACTCGCCAAGCTCGGGTGGACGGAGGCGGAACTGGCCGCGCGCAGGAAGGGTGACCAGGCGAAGGTGAAGCTGGCGATGAAGCTGCGGGCCGAGACGACCGTGTCGCTGAAGTGGATTGCCGCCCGATTACAGATGGGAACGGGAGCAAGCTTGTCGAATCTGTTGGCAGTGGGGAAGCGACATGCAAGCGGTAGAATATGTGGGACTGACCCCTAGCTGACCCCTAGCACGCAAACACCGTCATCAGCGCCATCTTCTGGCCTCGAAGCACAGCGCGGCCTGGCGGGATTGGCGCGACGCTGGTATGCGGTGGCGATGTCCGCCGAAGTCTTCGCCGAATACGAAGCCATTGCCGCCGAGTTTCAGCCTCAGTTTCCCGCGTGCAACAGTGCCGGAGCGCTGGCCTGGCTGCGCTTGAAAGCGAGGTGGGTGGAACCCGCCCCGTTGGGCAAGCGCCGGAGCCGCGACCCGAAGGATGATCCGTTTCTTGCGTGCGCCCTGGCCGCACGGGCCGGATTCGTGGTCACCCGCGACGATGATTTGCTCGCCTTGGGCAAGCCGTTTGGTATCGAGATGATCACGCCGGCGCAGTTCCTGGTCTGGCTGCGGGAGAACCGGTGGAGGTGAAGTCGCCCCGGGTCGAGTTGCTCTGCCATGACGATGGATGACGTATGCGGCCCGCCTGGCAAGGCTGAATCGAGCAACTCTTCGGGCAACCGCGTCGGCCGAAGTCGCAGTCAGCGGCAGGGAGCAACGCTTTTATCGCATCAGGACGGAGAATTGATTGGGTCCAGCCACGGCAGTTGGTTCTTAGCGTCGTCTCGGCAGCCGCTGTGTCCCTGAATGTGGTTTTACCGATAGCCTTTTCGGGCTCCCTGCGCTTTCCGATTAGCCGCTGACACGTTTTCGCGTGCCTCTCGTCAATTGCCGAACCGGGCGCGGTAAAAGCGCCGGTCGTGACCGGCGGTCGGGTCTTGAAATAAGACCGTGCCCGACTCGTTGGTGAGGGCGACGAGCGGTTGCCAGTCCGAAAAATCCGCCGTCGCTTCGATGACGTAGCTTGGCCCCGGCTCGCCTTGGACGGTCGCCGCAAACTGGCCGGACTCCACGCGCGGCGACGCGAGCGAGAAATCGCCGACCCGCTCGACCCGCCCAGCGAGGTCTTCGGTGAACGCTGGCATCGGCAGCGTCAGCACCGCGCCGTCAGAGGTGCCACTGGTTTCGCCCACCTTGGCAGCCGTCTGGGGGTCGCTCCAGACCGCGCGGTAACGCCCGGCGGGCAGACCTTCGATCCGCACCGGCTCATCCCGGTACGGCGTAATCACGGCATTGGTCGCGTTGCCTGGAAAGCTCACGCCTGGATTGACGACGTAAAGCAATGCGGCGCGTTCGCCGCGCAAGCCGACCGCCACCGGCGAGGGCCGCCAACCGTTTGCGTACGTCGCGGGCAAAACGTTTTCGAGCCGCACCCAATCCAGGTAAAACCAGTCGCCGCCGAGGTTGCGAATCTCGATCGTGTGCCGGCCGGCTGCCAGGTCCACCGGGAGATCTTCATTGTACTCGTTGTTGATCTCCCAACCGCCGTCCTTGTTGGGCAGGCTTTGACGGAACACCTGTTGGCCGTCCACATAGACCGCCATCACCGCGCCGCCGGAAACGGAGTTCAAGTGCATGACCAGGCGCGCGGCGTTGGTGAGCCAGGCGTCGAGTCGGAACGGAATTTTGAGGTCCGGATGGGCCGTGCCGTGGAGGAAGCTGTTGAGCACGCTGGCGGACTGACCGCCCACGTCGGCGTTGGCGACGGCAAGCTGGCCGCTGAGCTTCGAGCCCCAATTGCCGTCGAGCGGCAACGTGACGTTGAATGGCGCGCCGTTGGGAATTGGATCGCCTACGTTCACCGGCGGCCCGCCGTTGGTTTTGAAAGCGAGCGGTTGCCTCGTGCCCGCGCCCCAGCCGTTGGCGGGGAGAAAATCGTTCAGCGCGCGGTAAGTCCCGTACAGGTTCTCGCTCTGAATGTTCTCCCACCACCACGACATGGCAGTGCCAACCGACCCGCCCAGCGCGCCCGCCCACAGGCCCTGCCGCCAGCCGCGCAGGTACGGATCCCGTTCGCGCCGCCAGCCCCGCCAGTCCGTGCCAAATTCGCCGATCATCATCGGCTTGTCGTAATCGCTTAGAAACCGCAGCACGATCTCCGGCAGCGCCGCCGCCGGCTGGGCCAGCCCGTACGAGTGGTACATGGCGAAGTCCATTTCCGGCAGCTTCCAAATGTCGCGGCGATCGCTGCTCCCCGTCAGGCTGGTCGTGACGAGGTGATGGAAGGGATCGTTCGCCTTGAGCCAGTCGCCGACCGTGGCGTGCCAGGCCGCGACATCCGCCGGTTGCAGGTAGCGATAGACGTTGTCGATCTCGTTGAAGAACTCCCATGCGAGCAGGTTCGGGCTGTAACCGTAGCGGGCGATCAAATACCGCAGCCGCTGCTCGTAAACGCGCTGCGCTTCGGCGCTGGTGAAGAACGCATTCTGGTTCGCGCACGGACCGCCGTTCGCCGCGTTGTACGGATTCTTCGGCCAATAGTTGTTGCCGCCCCAATAATCCGGTTCGGTCTCGAACATGCCGTGGTAGTCGAGACACAGGACCACATAGATGCCCTTGGCCTCGGCAAGCTGGAGGACGTAATCGAGCTGCCAGGCGCGGTCCAAGCGGTAATGTTGCAGCGTGCCCGGTTCGGCCTCGAGGCCGAACGCCCAAGGCGCCATCCAAATCCGCGTGTAGTTCTCGCCGGCGGCTGCCATCCCGCCGAACCAGTCGTCGTAATCGAACGTCCCGCGGCTGCCCGGCCAGCACACGCAATGGCCAATCAATGGCAAGGCCTGGCCTTCGGTGGTCGCGAAGTACCGGTTGTTCGCGGCGATGCGAACATAGCCGCGCCGCGGCGGCGGATTCGTGGCCGGCGCCACGTCAAAACTCGTCGTGGCCGGGTCGCCGGCGGGCTGGCCGTTCGTGGTGACGGTCACGGTCAGGTGGTACTGGCCAGCCTCGGCCGGAAGAAACCGCAGCCGCCATTCGGGAGCGGCGCCTGTGCTCAAGCTTTCATTGTTGCCCGCGAGCCGGCGGGTGTAATCGCGAAACCAAAACGCCGGCACGCGGACCGCCTTGCCGGAAGGCGCGCGAAAGTCCGCCTCGACCCGAATCTGGTCGGGATCGAACGGGTTCACGACAGCGGGCACGTCGGCGAGGCGAAACTCCACTCGTTGCCATTGCGTGGGGGGGGTTAGCGAAACGATTTCCACCGCGTGGACCGCGAGGGTGAGCGCCACCGCGCTGCCCAGGCGCCCGGCCAGCCAATTGAAATGCAGGCGAATCACGAGCCGAGGATGCGGCAACCATCCAAGCCGGCAAGCCTGCTTGCGGACGTGGTAGCGGCACCGCCTTCGTCGCCACGTTTTCAAGACACCTCCAAACCTTGACCGGCCCCGGCGATTGGCCCGAAATCGCGCCTCAATGCACTCGCTTCCACACCTCGCTGTCCGGCTTTTGGCCTTGCTGGGTCTGCAACTCCTCGCCGTCACGCAACCCGCGCCGCACCCGGCCAGCCTGCCCCCGGACTATTTCATTGTCGTCACTGGCGGCGAACTCCTGGAAGGCGTGTACCCGGACGCGCACACCGTTTTCCTGACCCGCACCTTGCGGCCGTTGGGCCTGCGCTGCGCCGGCTCGCTGTGCGTCGATGACAATCGCGCCGACATCCAGAACGCGCTGCGCTTCGCCACGCAGCACGCCGCGCTGGTGCTGGTGACCGGCGGGCTGGGGCCGACGCCGAACGACATCACGCGCGAGACGCTCAGCGAGTTCACCGGCATTCCGCTGCGTGAAAACGAGGAGGCGCTGGCGGCCATGGAACGTCGCTTCAACCAAAAGCGGGACCAACTCCGCCCGAACCTGCGCCGCCAATGCCTCGTGCCCGAGCGCGGTGGCTTCCTCAAAAACGCCAGCGGTACCGCCGTCGGCCTGATCTTCGATCTGGGGCACACGAACGCGATCGCCTTGCCGGGGCCGCCGCGCGAGTTGCAGCCGATGGCGCGCGAAGAATTGCTGCCCTGGCTCCGCAGCCGCTTCGGTGTGCGCGCCCCCGGCGCCGCGCTCACACTCCGATTCGTGGGCATCGGCCAGTCGCAGATCGATCAAACCATCGAGGACCGCGTCGCCGTGCCGCCGGATGTGATCGTCACCTCGCTCTTCGAAGGCAGCCGCGTGGACTTTACGTTCCACCTGCCCGACAACGCGCCCGAGGACGTCGCGCGGCTGGCGAAGCTCGGCGCGGCGGTGCGCGCGCAGCTCGGCGATTCCTTTTACGCGGACGACGGTAGCACGCTCGAACAAGTGGTGCTGCGGGCCTTGGGCGGACGGCGGGTCCGGCTGGCGCTGGCCGAGGTCGGCAGCGGCGGCAGTCTGGCCGCGAGCCTCAATGCCGCGCCGGAAGCCGCCGAAGTGCTGGCTGGCGCGTTCGCCGCTCCCAGCGAGGAGCGCCTCGCTGGACTCGTCCAAGTCGCGGCCGATCAACTTCGCGAGGCCGGCAATGCCGAGGCGCGGGCCAAAATGCTCGCGGAAGCCGCGGCCCGCCACGCGCACGCGGATTGGGCCATCGCGGTGGGTGCCGCCGAAGGCCCGGTGAGTGCGCGCCAGGTCTGGCTCGCCATCAAGGCCGGCGACCGCTGGGACACGCAGCGGCTCTCGCTCCGCGACTCGGGGGAGCTGGGCCGCGCGAGTTTGGTCACGCAAGCGTTGGACCGGCTGCGGCGCTTGGTCGCCTCGCCATGAGCCCGCAAGCCCAAGCGGAATTCAATTTCGACGCCGGGCCAGGCGGCGGTTTGAACGCCTGGCGGGACCAGCGTCGGGCCGCGTTGCGAGCGTTGGCCCAGAAGCTCGGGTTGCCGCTGGGCCGGCGCGTCGAGGTACGCCTCGTCGATGGCGTGGTCGTCGAAGGCATCCTGGCGCTACGCGAAGACACGCTTTTCCCGGAGCAGACCGACACGGCGAACATCCACCTCACCGTCGGGCGCGTGGACTTCCGGCACGCGGACATCGAGGCTTGCGTGTGCCGCGACTGAGCCGAAGTCAACCGCGTGTTTGAATCGATGGCACTGGATGGCGCTTCGCTTCGTCGCGTGCCGGCTTACTGCGCCGGCTGCCAGAGGCTGGGGACCGGATCGGCAACGGCGCCAGTTCGCGAGGCAGGCCGTTGGCCTTCCCAGGTTTCGTAGCGTGGACCGTCACGGCGTTGTCTTGGGCGATCGTCAACCATTCACCGCGGTTCGCCTCGGCGTTGCGCAGTCGAAAGCGGCTGGACCAGGCCCCGCTGTTGCCGTAGCGGGCGCCCAGGGCCGCGAAAAGAAACGTGTCGGCCAATCCGCCACCCGCATGGGCCGCGTCGTGCGTGTGGCCGCAAATCATCAACGGAGGTTTCGCGTGCGGATAAGCCGCCCGCAGCCACGAACCAACGGCCAGCAGGCGTGCGGTCACCAGCCGGGCCTCGCGCACCTTGCCGAACGGGTGCACCGTGCGAAGCAGACTGCCGAGGTCTTCCTCGAACCAGTGTTCGATGCTGCGCAGCCCGCAGCGTTTCAACCAGCCCGCGGTTGCCGAAACAAACCGGCCAATGCCTCCCGCGCTGCACGCCGGGATGGCGGCGTGCCCGTGCTCGAAGTACAGCCCGCGGGCGGAATTCCAGCAGTACCGGACGATTTCCATCCGGCCGCCCCACTCGGCTTGCAGCACGCGATCCAGTCGCTGGCGGCGATCGGCGATCAGCTTCAGCAGCCGTTCGGGGGCCTCCGGCTGCGACGCCACGCTGTCGTCAATGAACCATTGCGGGCGCTCTTCGGGCGTGTCGCGGGGGCCGAGCCGCTTGAACGCCACGCCTTCGCGGGCAAAACCGTGGCTGAGAAAAATCCGGCCGTGCCGGTGTTCCAGCAACTCCCTGAGTTGGTGGCGCACCCGCGGGTGGCGCAGCAGCGCGGTCCAGGCCCGCGCATGGCGGATGCCGGCGGCCGTCGGCGTTCGCTCCAGCCAGCATTCTCCGTCCAGACCCAGCCGGACTTCCGCGTAAGTGTGGCGCAAGGCCACGCCGCGCACGGTCCGCCGGGCCTGCTTGACGCGATCGGCGAGCACCTCCGCGTCGTGGTTGCCGGCCACATAGACGATGCGCCGCACGCGGGGCAACCGGGCGAAGATTTCCGGGTATCCGCGTTTGATGGCCCCGTACCGTTCGTGCGCCAGTTCCAGGAAATCGCCGTTGAGCACCAATACACTGCGACGCTCGATCACGTCGTCCAGCAAGCCGCAAAACGCCCGCGCCTTGTCCGGCCCGAACGTGTCGCGGTGCGGCAGGCCGAGGTGGAGATCCGAAACGACGACCCATTCGCCGAAGCCACGCGCGAACGCCGCGAAATCTTTCGCCGCGGCCGGCCGCTCACAGGCCACGTCGATGCCTTCCGGCCCGCACCAGATGAGGGTCTGACCGTGCGCGGCGGGCTGCCAGCGACCGGAGTCCACGAGTTCCGCCACCAGCGCCTCGGCCTCGCTTTGTTCCCAGGCACCGGCCACGACGAGCGTGGCGTCAGCGGCGGCATGGTGCGCCACGCCTGCCGGCGGCCGGTCGCCCGCGAGTTCCGTCAGCCTTGTCGCCGGTGAACCTTTTGTTGCCGCGGCCCAGGCGGCTTCCCGGCGGGCAGTCTCCGCCACCTGGCGCGCCAACGCCGCCCGCGCCAGCGGCAATACCACGCTGGTGGTCTGCTGCGACAGCGCGCGGTCAGGCCGGAGCGTCGCGCCAACATGGACTTCGACACGATTCTCACGGACCAGAAAACAGTGATGCCGCCGCCTCAGTCGCGTCCAGAACCAGCCCCCGCAAATCAGTTCGTGGGTGAATGCCCGGCCAGTCGCCTTGTCCTCCGCAGCCACACCGAGGAAGTTCGGGCCTCCGCCCAACTGCTGGACGTGGAAGTAGCCGCAGTTCGCCGTCTGTGCCTGCCACCGGCGCCACCACCCCGCATCGGCGGGCGGCGCCTTGCGGTATCTGAAATCACACCGCACGTCGTGCCCTGCGATTTGAAAGCGCCCGCTAAGCCAGCGGTCGCCACCGCGACCCGGCGTGGCCGCCGGAAGCGCAGCGGATGCTCGTGCCAAGGCCGATGCTCGCGGGGCGGCCAAGTGCACGTCCACCGCAGGGTCAGTGCGGGCAACGGAAC
>JAKCAB010000228.1 GCA_021839785.1 bacterium
TCCCTGGCGCGGGCCCTTCAAGATGGCGATGCGGAGCGGGTCGCCGTCAGGGTCGGTCAAATCGAATGGGATCGGCGAAGGGCGATCCGCCGGAAGCGTGAGGGTTTGATCCTTCGCGACCGGCATTCGGTTGAGCGGCACCACCTGCACCGTCACCGTGGCCGGCGCGCTGTCGAATTCGCCGTCGTTGACGCGGAAGCTGAACCGGTCCGGGCCGACGTAATCCGTGGCCGGTGTGTAAAGCACGGCGGGTCCGGTGCCGGTGAGTTGGCCGGCGGCGGGATTGGTCAAGATGAGGTAACGGAGCGGGTCGCCCTCGCCGTCGGTGGCCTGCAAATAAATCTCGGTGGGCGTGTTCACCCGCACTTCCGCGCGCGAGTCCCTGGCGACCGGCGCGGTGTTTTTGTCGGTGAGGGTGATCTGCACCGGTGTGGCTTCACTGAAGGCCTGGCCGTCGCTGGCGCGGAAAATGAAACCGTCTTCGCCGAGGTAATCTTTGGCGGGCGTGTACACGAAGTTCGTCCCCGCCGGCGCCACCGCTCCGTGCTGGGGCGGCGAAAGGATTTCGAAGGTCAGCGGATCCTCGTCGGCGTCGTTCGCGGACAAGGCGAACGTCAGCGGCTGGTTGACCTTGTTGGTCAGGTCCATCGCTTCCGTGGTCGGCGGATTGTTCACCGGAAGCACGTCGAACGACACCGTGGCGACGACGCTGGTGAAGGCGCCATCGCTGGCGACGTAGGTGAACCGGTCGGCGCCGGCGAAGCCTTGGGGCGGGTAATAGGTGGCGATGTCGGGATAGGCCCACAATTCGCCGTGCGCGGGGCCTTCCCGAATCTCGAAAGTCAGCTTGCCACCTTCCGGATCGTGGGCGTCGTAGATCACGTCGCGCGAGGTGTTGCGGTTCAGCGTGAAGTGCTGATCGCGCACGGCGGGCGGGTCGTTCACTGGCTTGATCGCAATCTCCACCTGTCCCGTGGCCTGCAAACCGCCGGGGTCCGCAACCACGTAAGTGAAGCCGTCCGACCCGTTCCAGTTCGCGGCCGGCACGTAGCGCAGCCCGCTTGCAAGCGTGAGCGAAACGGCGCCGTTGGTCGGCGGGGCGAAGCTCACGAGGCGGAGCCGGTCGCCGTCCGCGTCGTGGTCATTGGCGAGCACGTCGAGTTCCACCGGCGTGTCTTCGTCGATGCTCGCGTGGTCGGGTTCCGCCACGGGCGCGTCCGGCACGGGAACCACCGTCACGTTTACCGTGGCCATCGCCATGCCGTCGCGGCCATCGACCACCAGATAGGTGAACGAGTCCGAGCCGTTGAAGTCCGCCGCCGGCGTGTAGTGCAAGCGGTTCTGCGCGCCGAAAGTCACCCGGCCGTGCAGCGGGCGGCCGAGGCTCTCGACGCGCAGTGGCAAGCCCAGCGGGTGCGAGTCGTTGGCCAGCACATCCAGATTCGCCGGTTCGTCCTCGAGGGTCACGAGCGTGTCATCGCGCGCAGCCGGCGGGTCGTAGTCAGTCCGCACGGCATAGACCGCGGTGGTTTCACCGAAGGCGCCTTCGGGGTCTTCGACGCGGATGCGCAACGTCTCCGCGCCCGTCCAATCCGGCGTCGGTGGCGTGACCGTGAGGACGCGCTGGGGGCTGACGTTGACGCGGAGTGCGACGTTGCCGGTGATCGTCCAGCGCAGTTGGGCTGGGCCGTTGTCCGGATCGTCCACGTAGCGGTCGAGCGCAATCGGAAAGAACGCGCTGCCGGCGCGCACGGTCTGACTGGGGACCGCACTCACGACCGGCGGGTGGTTGGTGGCTTGCGGCGAGGCCAGGTAACCGCTGCAACGCGGGTCGCGCTGAAACGCCGGCCACGGCAGCGCGTCCGGCTGGTACGCAGCGCCCATGCGCCACGCGTAAAGGCTGTAACGTTCCTTGCGGGTGGCGACCGGCGGGGTGGGCGAGTAAGCCGCGTCGTCGATGCTCGCCGCTACCAGGTCCAACTGGCCGTCGCCGTCCAAATCGGTCAGCGCGACTTGCGCCGATTTAAGGCGGTCGGTGCCGCCGGTGGATTCCATGAACAGGCCGGGCAACTCCGGTTTCGGATGCAGGTCGATCCGCGATCCGTCCAGCCGCCAGGCCCGCACCCCGCCCAGCGTGTTCAAACTGCCCGACACCATCACCGGCGAAAACTGGCTGGGCAGCGGCATCACGACATCGGGTCGGCCGTCACCGTCGAGGTCGCCCACCACTGGCGCGGTGCGCAACGACGGCCAACTCGCCAGCGACACCGGCCAGCCGTCGGCGTCGAAACCGTCGTAGCGGAGCAGGTGCAGCTTCCGCTGGCCGGGATCGACGGCGGCGATTTCGAGGGTGCCGTCGCCCTCGAAATCCGCGAGCGCGAGCGGCGTCGAAAACGACTCCTCGACCATCACCGGCCAGCCGGGCAGGGCGTTGCCGTCGCCGTCGAAGGCGTAAAGCCCGCCGGCCACGCCCCGGCCGTCCGTCGCGTACGGATCGTTGGTGCCGACGACAATTTCGTCCCGGCCGTCGCCATCCAGATCGCCCACGACCGGCGAGGCGAGGATTTCGCCGCTCACGTTATGTTGCCAGACTGGCCCTTCGGGGTGGCTCAGCGTGAAAAGCGCCAAGGTGCTGCAGCCGGTGGGCGCCACGATGCCCAGTTCGCCTTCCGCTCCAAACCGGCCCACTGCCGGCAGCCGTCGCGGCCAGCCGCTCGTGCTCCAACAACTCTCCAGCCGCCATGAGGCGCGGAGTTTGCCGGTGCGCGCGTCCAGGACGAACAGCACCGAGGCCCGGTCTGGATTGCTCGTCCAGTTGTTGCCCAGCCCCACCAACTCCAACTGCCCATCACGATCCAGGTCCGCCAGCAACTTGCCGGGCGCGGTGGCTGGCAAAGCTACCGGCCAGTCGCCGTCCAGCGGCGTGCCGTTAGCATGAAACGCGTAGAGCCAGCCCTGTTCGCCCGCGTCGGTGAAGATTTCCGGTTTGCCGTCCCCGTCCCCGTCACCCACGACGGGGATGTCCGACGACGGTTCGCCCGGCGCCAGATCGCGCGACCAACGCACCGCCCCGTCCGCGTCGATAACCAGGAGTTGATTCGGCGTGCCGGGCGGCGAACCCGGTTGGACCCGCACGATCTCGTGCCGGCCGTCGCCGTCGAGGTCGGCTACCGTGAATTGCCGCCAGTCGTTCGTGGAATACAGCCCCGTGGCCGGCAGATGCACCGGCCAGCCGGGACGCAACTGGCTGTCCAAATGCACCATCCGGGTCAGCCACTCGCCAACCACCACGCCGTTCGTGCGGGCGGTCAGCCGAAGTGTGTGAAACTCGTCCGGTTCCGCCTGTGCCGTGTTCCACCAGCCGAGCACGCCATTGAAGACTTCCTGGTTGCCGCCGTTGGCGAGCGTGATGCCCGCAGTGGACCAGGCGGCTGGGTTCAAACCGACGCCGTGCTCGAGCGTGTAAGTGCGACCCGCGCCAAACACCGTCCCGCGAATCTCGACCTGCCCGGCGGCGCGAATCGCGTCGTTGTTCAGCGGGGCGGTGATCTGGACGTTGCGCACCGTCACGACCGCGCGGTCCTGCGCCTCCTGGCCGAGCGTGTCCGTGACCACCAGCCGGATCGAGTGGGTGCCTTCGCCCAGCGTGGCGCTGGAGAAACCGGAGTAAAGCGGCCCGTCCACGACCGGCCGGTTGTCCTCGTAAAGCCGCGTCCAATTCGTCGGGTACGTGCCGCGGCCGAATTCGAGCCGATAGGAAGCGAAGTTCGTCCCGGCGGCCGTGCCCGGCAGGTCCACCACGCCCGCGATGACCGCGGGCAAACGCAGTTTCGCCGTCGGCAACGGGCTGCGCACCGCGACGGCCTTCGCCGCGTTCAGCCGGCCGGTGCCGACGTACTGGTCCGTGCCGAGTTCATCGACCGCGTTGCGCAGGATGGTCGCCACCTGTTCGTTCGTGAACTCCGGGTGCAACGAGAAAATGAGCGCGACGGCGCCGGTGACAAAGGGCGCGGCCATCGACGTGCCGCTCAACAAATCGTAGCGCGCATTGGGCAGGGTCGAGAGGATCGACTCTCCCGGCGCGGCCACGTCCACGAACGCGCCGAAATTCGAGAAATAGGCCCGCGCGCCGTTCTTGTTCAGCGCCGCCACCGCCACGACCGGCTCGTAAGCTGCCGGAAACGGGGCGATGTCCGTGCGTTCGTTGCCCGCGGCGGCCACGATCAGCACGCCGGCCTGCCAGGCTTCGGTGAGCGCGTCTTGGAGCGCGAGGCTTTTATCGGTCTGGCCCCAGCTTGCGTTGATCACCCGCGCGCCGTTGGCCATCGCGTACTGGATCGCCTCGACCACCGCGGCCACCGTGCCTTCGCCGTGATCGTCGAATGCCTTCACCGCCAGCAGGCGGACGTTCCAGCAAATGCCAGCGACGCCAATCCGGTTGTTGCTGACGGCGCCGATGATGCCCGCGACGTGCGTGCCGTGCGAGTGGTCATCCATCGGATCGCTGTCGTCGCTGACGAAATCGTACCCGTGCACGTCGTCCGGGTACCCGTTCCCGTCATCGTCGCGGCCGTTGCCGGCGATCTCGCCCGGATTCACCCAGACGTTCGCTTCGAGGTCGGGGTGGTAATAGTCGATGCCGGTGTCGATCACCGCCACCTGCATGTCCGGCGAGCCGGTCGTGACTGGCCAGGCCTCGGTGGCGTGGATGTCGTTGCCCGGCTGGCCCTCGCCCTGGCCGGAGTTGAGCAAGCCCCATTGAGTGCCGAAGTCGAAATCGTTGGGCACGACCGGCGGCGGCGCGACGAACAACTTCAGCCGGTAATTCGGCTCCGCATAGACCACGTCCGGCCGCGCCGCGAGCTGGGCGCGCGTGCGGGCGGCTTCCACGGCATCGGCGGTGTCCACCACCACCAGGTTCGCGAAAACCGAGTCGGCGCGGAACCGTGCCTGGAGCCGCATGCTTGGCTGGCGCAGATGGCGAACGCGTTTCAAGCCGGGGGCCGCCTGGCGAAGAATGCTTTCCTGCGCCGCCGGCGTCACCCCGGCGCGAAAACGGACCAGCAATTGATTCGGCACCGGCGGGGGATCTGGAACGCTCGTGGTATCCCCGGCGACCGCCGCTTTTGCGGGCGCGGCCCCAGCCTGGAGCGCGGGTGTCCAACCCGCGTTCGGGCGCGTAGATTTCCCTCCCGCGTCCCCACCGGTGACCGCCGCCGTCGCGGACGCGACGTCAATGCCGGACGGCGCGGCGGGGCGGTTCGCGGGCAGGTCGGCGGCAGGCGCCAGCACCGCACCCGCCCAAACGAGCGCGCACGTCACGGAACGCCAGCGTCGGCGGAAAGACTGCACAGTCCTGAATCTACGAGCCGCGCTCCGCCGCGCCAACCGCGGCTGCGACGGCATTGGAAATGAGAACTCGCCAGGCATCGCCCGTCCAGAACAGCAGGCAAGACTTGTGCCACAGTTGCCGCCGCGACCACGCCACCAACGGATGTTCAACCGCCGAGACGCCAAGCGAAAACGAACGTGCGGCCGCTTGAATCCCGAAAACCGAAGTTGGGGAGCACGCCCGCCCTCGGGTGTGGCGGGACGCGCCTCGCGTCCAGCGCCTGGGGACCCACGCGGTCCCGGCGGTGGTCGCAGAGCTTCCGCCCAAAACCGTTTTCGGCGAGGACGCCGAAAACCGCCCGCGGGGCGCGTGCGCTCCCCAATTCAACTTCGGTTTTCGGGTTAATTCGCTGCTCGAAGTCGGAGGAGCTTTCGGTTTCAGCCGATCAATTCACAGGCCTTCCGGCCTGGTTGACTGGTAGCCGTGGGCGTTGAGGATCGTGCCGCCGCTGGTGCGCAGCTCGGTGCGGGTGAGCCGGGCCAGGGTGTCGTAAGTGTTGGTCACAGAGCCGCCACCCGGCAGAGTGAGTGCCGCCGGTTGGACACCGGCGCTCCCGGCGGCGTAGGCGTAGGTGAACGTCCCCGCCGTGCCGCCCACCACCGACCACCGGCCCGCGGCGTCCCAGGCGTTGGTGACCACGAACTGGCTGGTGGGCTGGGCGAGCGTCAGGCCCGCGCGCAAGCCGTAGCGGTTCGTGGCGGTCACGTCGTCACTGGCCCACGGACCGTCTTCGGCGAACGCGCGCTGGCCGTTCCCAAGCACGGTGTAGGTGTACTTCGTCTGGCCCAGCGCGTCCAGCCGGTTGGTGAGGCGGCCCAGCGCGTCGAATGCCAGCGAGAAGTCCGCCGTGCCCACCTCGCACAGTCGCGTGCGGAGGCTGGCAGATAACCGTGCTTCAAGGGTGCCGCGCGGCTCCCACTCCGGGTTGCACATACGACCTTAAGGACTCACCCTTTTATGACACACTCTCTGAGTGTGACTAAGCACCGTTGAAGTATCATTCGTTGATGTTTTGCGTACTCCGGTTCTCGGTTGCGGATGTCTTCATCGGCAAAATAATGCCACAGTTGATGGTATGCATTTCGAAGCACCGAATCTGACGTCTTTATCATGAGTGGCCACTCCGCAAGCGCAGCCTCCGAAGTCTGTGTATTTTCCAAAACGGCCTTGAGCAAAGAAACAGCTTTTTCATAGTCGCATTTGGATGAGTTCATGCGATGGTTTACATGTATGGCAACCAGAGCGGAATGTGGATGGAATCGCCGCCATCACCGGGTCCGATGTTCACGTGCAGAACAGGCTTGCCATCCGAACCAGGGATTGGGTGAAAGTCTAATCTCAGCAACGGAGTGCTTCCATATCGAAGCTGAAGAATTCTTCCTCCACGGGCAGCGGGACCATCTATCTTGGTATTCTTTGCAACAACAGGAGCGACTTCCCATAATATCGCAGCTGCTCCAACAACATCCGCAACCGCTATAACCACTCCGGCCCTAAATGCCCCGTCCCCTCGAACGGGCGGTATCATAACACCAGGGCAACGATACTCGTAGCCTAATTCGAGTCCTATCGTATCAACGTAATTTATCGGATCATCTTCGCAGTGCGCATAGAGATTAATTCCTCCGTCTTCGTGAATCGGATCCCGATTCACCCACCGTTGCAGGTAGGGATCGTAAAACCGGTAGCCGTAGGCGTACAGGCCGCTGGTGGTGGAGCCGTTGAAACCAATCCACGGCTTGCTGGAGAACCGCAGCGCATTGGCCGTGGCCAGCGTCCCGCTCTGGCTCAGGTAGCGGCCGTACGGGTCGTACTTGTAGCTGGCCTGGAGCGTGCCCGCGCTGTTCACTAAAGCCGTCACGTTGCCGTTGCCGTCGGCATGGTAGCAGTTGTGGTACGTCCAGTTGCCCGCGCTGTAGCCGTGGCTGCGGGCCAGGAGACCGCCAATGCCCCCGGCGCCGGCGTAACTCCCGCTCAGGTCCCGGCCGCGGGTGTAAGTCACGGTGGGCGTGTTCGCGCCGTTGCGCTCCTGAACGAGGAGCATGCCATCGTACAGATATTGGACTTCGGGATACCAGGAGCCTGATGGCCACATATAGTCTTTGCGGATGCGCAGCCGGCTCCGGCTGCCGATGCTGGTGACCTGGTTGAAGTCGTTCACGCCATAATTCACGGGCGTTCTTCCGGAGATCGCCACTTTCACTATCATCACACACAGCTCAACAGCCAATCTCTATGGCTTTAAGGCCACCAGGACTCCTGCGACGATAAGATACACCGCAATCACGCATACTGGCACGAAGACCAAAGCCAAGGCCTCGGTAGATCCAGACGGGCTAAAAAACACTAACCCTACCGCCAAGAGCGACATACTTATCCCCGCCACTAGCAACAGCCAATAAAGCACCCGAGATGTATAGAGCACCTTCAGCCTGTCCAAAACAAACAGTGGACAGCCACACCACGCCGCGAGCAGAATTGAAAAAGACAGCGACGCAACACTGTCCATGTAGGCACGCCGGCTCAGTATCATGAACAGTGTGATCATCGCAACACATAGCCCACCCAATGAAGCATATTTATTGTTCACAAAATAGGGAAGTGAGAAAGATCATCACACTAATAGAACACCACGATAGTGCCGGGAGCAGTGATGACAGGTGGACCGTTTTTCGATACACATATCCGTGGACACGACTTCGCTTGAGCAGATGCATACGCACTATCACCTGCGACATTAACGGCCTGGTAATAGATATACGCAAACACATAACACAACAGCGGTGACATAGCTCCAGAATCGCGGCAAGACTGCTTCATATCTTTCAAAAACTGATCGTCACACTTGCCTTTGCCTGAGCCGCAAATGTCGTAACACGCATCGTGTTTGCGGCATGCACCAGAAAAATCAAATCCTGCCGGAAAATCGGGTGTGACGAAATCTCCAAATTTCCCACTACCACATTCTAGTCCCCAGGCATCCAATGTACCGATGGGTGCGTTGCGGGTGTGCCGGAACAAATTAGGCCCATCTGCGAGCTCAGCAATCGCCACAAACCGGCCCAATCGTGCGCCTAGGAGACCAAAAACAGCAGATGCACTGTCGCCCAGTGGGTCCCGATTCACCCACCGTTGCAGGTAAGGATCGTAAAACCGATAGCCGTAGGCGTAGAGGCCGGCGGTGGTGGAGCCGTTGAACCCCACCCACGGCTTGCTCGAAAAGCGCATCAGGTTGGCGCTCGTCAAGGAGCCACTCCCGCTCAGCCAACGGCCGTAGGGGTCGTACTTGTAGCTGGCCTGGAGCGTGCCCGCGCTGTTCACTAAAGCCGTCACGTTCCCGTTGCCGTCCGCGTGGTAGCAGTTGTGCGTGCTCCAACTCCCCGCGCTGTAGCCGTGGCTGCGGGCCAGGAGACCGCCGATGCCCCCGGCGCCGGCGTAACCCCCGCTCAGGTCGCGTCCGCGCGTGTAAGTCACGGTGGGCGTGTTCGCGCCGTTGCGCTCCTGGACGAGGAGCATCCCGTCGTACACGTAGCGGGTCTCAGTCCCCAGCACCCACGCCCCCGCAGACCAGGTGTAGTCTTTCCGCACCCGGAGCCGGCCCTGGCCGTCGTACCCGAACTCCACCTTGAACCGGTAGGTGTCGTACGTGTAGTAGGTGTCCGTCGCCACGCTGGCGAGCTGGTTCTCCGCGTCGTAGGTGTAAGTCCAGTAGTACTGCGGCCCGCTGGGGAAATACCGTTGGGTGAGGTTGCCCCG
Organism: bacterium; assembly: GCA_021839785.1. Next base: position 9,149 of record JAKCAB010000228.1, read on the forward strand.
CCGATCGTACGTGGGCGTGGAGTTCGGCACCGCGGTGAGTTGGTTGAGCGCGTTCACGGTGAACGTCTCCACCGTGGTGTAGTTGGTGCGCTTGGACAAATTTTGCGCCGCGTCGTAGCCGTAGCTCCATTGCTCGGCCGTCACCGGCGTGCCGTTGGGTTGGTAGGTCCAGGCATTAGTCAACTGGCCCGCCGCGTCGTAGGCGGCCAACACGTAGCCGTTCCAACTGGCGACCGCGCTGTTGGTCCGGCTCAGGAGGGTGCGCTGATGCGCAGCATTTAGAAGATAGGAGTGAGAATTGAGAATGGCCCCGCCGCTGGTGCGCAGTTCGGTGCGGGTAAGCCGGGCCAGGGTGTCGTAGGTGTTGGTGAGATAGCCGCCACCCGGCAGGGCGATCCCCAGCGGCAGGGTCCACGCCGGATTGCCGGCGGCCGGCGCCGGGTAGGTGTAGGTGAAGGTGCCGGCCGTGCCGCCCACCACCGACCAGCGCCGGCTGGCGTCCCAGGCGTTGGTGACCGTGAACTGGCCGGTGGGCTGGGCGAGCGTCAGGCCCGCGCGCAGGCCAAAGCGATTCGTTACGGTCACGTCGTCACTGGCCCACGGACCGTCTTCGGCAAACGTGCGCTGGCCGTTCCCAAGCACGGTGTAGGTGTACCGCGTCTGCCCCAGCGCGTCCAGCCGGTTGGTGAGGCGGCCCAACGCGTCGAACCCATTGGTCAGGCTGGCGGTGCCGGCGGGGTAGGTGACGTGGGTGAGGTTGCCCGCCGCGTCGTAGGCGTAAGTCGTGGAGTACCCGTTGGTGCTGGCGCCCGTGCCGGTGCGGGTGAACCGGGCGGCGAGCCAGCC
>JAKCAB010000542.1:0-752 GCA_021839785.1 bacterium
TGCGGGGGCAGGTGGACGGCGCTGACGCCGCCGCGCAGATGACGCTCGCAGAACCCGGCGAGCGTGCGCAGCGGCGGGACGCCCGGCTCGCGCACCTGGTCGCCGTAGGTGATCAGCATCACGTCGGCAGCGGTGAGTGGCACGCGCTGGCGGGCGGCAGCCTTGGGTGGGTGCGTCGCGATGTGGCGGGCGAGCAAGGCATCGAGCGGTGCTTGAACACCCGCGGCGCCGGGTCCGTAAAGTTGGATGAGCAGGCTTGCGATCTGGGGATCGGTCATTGCCAGGTAACGAAGCAGGTTGGGTTCCCAGGGGCAAATCGGTCATCGGCGGCCCCCGAAAACGAACGAGGCTGCGGTGTTGCCAACCGCAGCCTCGCACGGGCAAACGAGCAGGCTTAAGAAAGCTTCTTCTTCGCTTCCTCCGGCACTTCGATCTTCGCTTTGCCGATGTCTTTGATCTCAACGGTCGTGGTGCGGTCGATGTTCATCTCCCGCTCGTTGAAGGTGACCTTGCCTTGGACGTGGTACTCGTACTTGGTCAGGACGCCGTCCTTGACCCAGAACTTGACCGTGCCTTTGGCATCGCTGACTTCGGGGCGGTGCCGCCCGCGCGACGGAAGGTCACCAGTGCCTTCACGCCGTCTTCGGTCAAGGCGCCGCTGCAGACGTCGCCCTCCGCTTTGAGGTCCCTGGCTTGCTCGGCCAACTCCACGGCCTGGGCGGCGGGTGCCTTGTAATTCTGGAGCATCCGGC
>JAKCAB010000542.1:762-9962 GCA_021839785.1 bacterium
CCTTCCGCCGCTTCGGCCAGCGATTGCCAGCCTTCGTCGGTCTTGATGGCGCCTTTCTCGCCCTTCACGAATGCTTCCGTGGTGTTTTCGCCGAAGGTCATTTTGAGGCACACCAAGCCGTCCTTGGTCGCCATGCCTTCGACCGGGCCGGCCCGGAACCGGCCGCCGCCGCCGGCTTCGGTGGTGGCCTTCCAGGCGTAGCCGCTGGAATCGGCGAGTTTCTTCGCCGCGGCCTTGATCTCGTCCTTGGCGTCTGCCGCGAGCAAGGAAGTCGCCAGCAGCGTCACCGCTCCGATCAGGATCTGTGTCTTCATGGGTTCTGTCCTTTTGTTTTGGTTTAACGATCTGCGCTTCACCGTCGGCCGCGGACCGGTTCAGTCCCCGGCCAGGCAGTAAAGGTTTTGCATCCCGCGCAGGAACAGTTCGCGGCCCGCGATGGCCGGCGAGGCGTCGAACTGGTCGTCGAGGCGGTTGGTGGCCAGGATTTCGAGTTTGTCGGCCGCCTTGATCACGAGCGTCGTGCCGTTGCGCCCAACGAGGTAAACCCGGTCGTGAGCGCCCACCGGCGAAGCATAGACGCCCGGCAACGCCTCCAGCCGTTCCGCGTCGATCAACGCTTTGCCGGACTTGGCGTCGAAGCACGAGAGCAGGCCATTGTTGTTGGCGAGGAAGTAGAGCCGGTTGCCGTAAAGCAACGGCGACGGCACGTAAGGTGTACTCTTGTGGTGTTGCCAGACAATCGCGTCGCTGCCGGTGAGATCGCCCGTGCGGCCCAGCCGGATGGCGAGCAGGGAACTGCCGCGAAAGCCGCTGATCGGGAAGACCAGTCCATCGCCGGCCACCGGCGTCGGGATGACGTTCTGCGTCATGCCGTCGCATTCCCAGAGCAGCTTGCCGGTGTCCAAATCGTAACTGCGAATCTTGCGCGTCGCGGAGGTGATCACCTCGGTCCGGCCGTCGTGAGAAACGATCAACGGTGTCGCCCAGGAGGTGCCTTCCTCGCGGGGTTGGCGCCACAGCTCATGGCCGGAGTTGGTGTCGAACGCCGCGATAAAGCACGGACCTTCCTGGTCCCAGTTCACCACCAATTTGCCGCCGGACAGCGCAGGCGAACTGCCTTCGCCAAACGCCATCTTGATCTGCATCCGGCCGAGGTCCTTCGACCACTTGAGATTGCCCTGGAAGTCCAGGCAGTACAGGCCGCGCGAACCGAAGTAGGCGAAAACGCGCTGGCCGTCCGTGACCGGCGACGCGGACGCGAAGGAACCCTCGGTTGGATGGTGTCCTTCGTGGGGGACTTGTTCGCTCAGCACCTTCTGCCAAACCGTCTGGCCGGTCCGACGATTCAGGCAAAGCAGGACAAATCGATAAGACTCGGTCGGTCGTTCAGTACTCATCCCGCCACCGCGTCCGCCGGTTGGGCGACTGGCGCCGGGCGCTTCCGCCGCAGGCGTCGCCTTCTGGCCGGTGGGGGTCGCGGTTTGGACGAACACGAGATCGTCCCAAACGATCGGCGTGCCCTTGCCGCGGCCGGGAATCGCGACCTTCCATTTCACGTTGCTGGTCTCGCTCCAGGTCACGGGTGGGTTGCCTTGCGGGGCGACGCCGGTCGCCAGCGGGCCGCGCCAGGCGGGCCAGTTGGCGGTCACAGCGTCCGCACCGACTGCCCGGGCGGAGAGCAGGCCGACGATCAAGAGGCAAAAGCCGGGAGTGAAGCGTTGCATGGCGATTGGGGGAAGTTGGCCTGAATCACAGACCTATCGCCCCGGCGACACGAATCGCCTGGCGGTTTTCGGTTTCCTGTTGCGGGGACATGATGGTTGACCTGACCGAAGACGCCTCGCGCCCCGGTTTGGTTACCAAAGAAATTGATCTGAAGTCGGCCATGAGATTCCACGTCCCGGGCCCGGTTTGGGTCGTTCACCGGCTGGTGGCGGGCGGCAGGTAATGGGGACCTGCCAGGCGGTTAGCGGGCCGTGCCTTTCCAAGTGAGCACCAACAGCGACACCCCCTGCCGCGGCAGGCTGACGCGGAGGGCCGCCTGGCCGTCCACGATCTCGGCTTGGGCCGGTCCGCCGAGAACGGACAGCCGCCCGGCCTGTTCGAGCTGGCGGTACTGCCCGGCGGTCGGCTGCTGCGGCGAACCCAGGCGTTGCCAGGCGGTGAAGGCATTGCTGTGGTCCTGATCGATCCGGAAATGCTGAATCTGGGCCGAGCCTTTCGCCAACGGCAGACCGCTGGCGCTCAAGGTTACCTCCGCTGCCGCACCCGGTAGATCGTCATCGTGGTAATGCCAAACCAGCACGCACAGTTGGTCGTCGTCCCTGCTGGCGAGCGCGGCGACGTCCGGTTGGCCGCGCACGCCGCTCTTCAGCATCGTGTCGAGCGGCACGGCGGCATCGCTGTGCACGGCCAGGCGCCGGCCGCGCATCTGGCTGAACATGCGAAACACGTTCAGCACCGGCTTGTCGATGCCGTTGCTGGCAAGCGAGCGGAACCCGACGAAGTAAGGCTGGTCCTCGAACTCGAAGGCCCACGTCAACGCGCCTTCGAAGTTCACGCCGTGGCGTTCTGCCAGGTCGAGCTTGCGGGCGAAACTCGCCGCCGTGTACGACGCGCACATCGTTCCGTTGCGATAGCCGAGCTGGGGTCCCTGGCAGGCGGCACAACCTTCGGGATCGGATTCGCCGAGGATGATCGGCGTGGCCTTCAACTCCGGGAACGACGCCACCAGCCGGAAACCTTCGTCGATGGTCTGGAGTTGGGCGGCGATGCCCATCCGCACGTGGCCATCCACGTAAGTGGGGGCGCCTTTGGCGTGGAACGAAACGAAGTCGAGCGGCGTGCCGATCCGGCCGGTGGCGTAGTTGGTGCCGCGCAGACAATGTTCGAGAAAGTCGCGGGTCCACTGGCCGCCGTGACCGGCGCTGTCCGGGCCGCCAACCCGGGCGGTCGGCAAGGCGTGGCGGACGCCGTCGATCGCGTAGTCGTGCAGCTTGCGAAACTCCGCAGGCGTGCCGCGCCAGTAGCCGATGTTCGCTTCGTTCCAGACTTCCCAGCACCAGCGCTCAACCTCGGCGCGGCCGTACTTTTCCACGCAATGCCGGGTCCACTCATAGACGAGTTCGCCCCAACGGACGTAGTCCTTCGGCGGGTAAGCCCAGCCGGTGAAGATCTCGTCGTACTTGGCAGCGGGGGATCAGTGATGTTGGTACGGCTCGGGTTTGACCGAGAGATCCCGGGGCATGAAGCCGATCTCCACGTAAGGCTTCACGCCCCGTTGAAGGTATGTGTCGAAAATGCCGTCCAGCAATTTCCAGTCATACATGGGGTGGCCTTGGGCATCCTCGCGATAAACGCCGGTGGAACCCCATTTCAAGGCGGGGGTGCCGTCGCCGGAGCAGAGCAGGTTGTGCGCGCGGAAATAGACGGATTGCGGCGCGAGTTCGCCCAGTTCGGCGATCAACCGCCGGCCATTCGTCAGGGTGGCGTAGTTCGGCTCGTCCGCGCCAAAGAACCGCCAGATGGCGCGAAGCGGCCCGGTGGGGTGCGCCGCGTCCACGCGGATGTTTACCGGGAAGGCGGTTGTGTCTGCGGCCGACGCGCCCGGCAGGATGGACGCCAGACCGGCGCACGCCCAGGCGAGGGCCAGAATGGGGTCGTGAAGAATGCGAGCGCCAAAATGGGCGCGGTTCGTGGCGGGCAGGGGCGGCTTCATCGGTGTCCGGCGGCACTGTCGCAGAACGCCCGAGTTCTGCCAGCGATTTGCACTTCGCCGCCGCGGGCGATGACTCAGAAAACTTCCGCGCGCAGGCCGGCGCCGGCGCGCACGGCGTGGGCGATGCGCGACAAGGCGCGGAGCGGCAGGTGGCGGCAATCCGGGTGCAGGGTGGGGCGCATGGCCGAATAGACCTGCACCAGCGAGATCAGGGCGCCGGCCTCCTTGAGTTCGCGCAACCGCGCGACATACGCGGCGATTTCCTCATCGGTCGGCTCCTCACCGCCCAGTTTGGGAAAGAGGCTCTGGATCACGATCGGCCGCTGGCGGGCGATCAGGAGGATGTTGGCGAGCACCTTATCGAGCGGCACCTTCGGCCGGTCCACCCGCTCGATGTAGGCGGTGGTGCCGCCGTCGAGCTTCAACCAGATCTCGTCCTTCGGCGTGAGCGCCCGCAGGCCGTCCTGGATGTTGGGTTGGTCCAACCCGGTGGCATTGGAAACCAGCACCACTTTGAAGAACGGAAAATCGCCGAGTGCCCGCACGTGCAGAACGGCCTGGACCGCCTCGCTGAAGTTCGGGCAGAGCGTGGGTTCGCCGTCGCCGCTCAGGGTGATGTGGCGGAGTTGCAGCAGTTCTTCCGGCAGGGATTGCAGGCCCGGCACGTCGTGGAGCTTGCCGTCGCGGACCAGCGCGAGCGTATGCTTGAGTTCCCGGACCATGACCGGCACGTCCAGGTGCGACTCGCGCGGCGGCACCTCGCGGTTCACCTCGCAGTAGATGCAGTCGAAATTGCACTGTTTGTCGGGGTTCAGGTTGATCCCCACGGACAAACCGTGCGCCCGCGGCGACACCACGACATAGACGAAGCGGTTGTGCAGAAAATTGCGCGCGTAACCGAAAGCGGTTTCCCAGCGATTGCCGCCGGAGGGCGTTGGCATGGCCCGCTCTTCGATGGAATTTTCCCGACCCGGCGCTGCGGGCGAGCGCCCGGCGGACGGGCTCTCGCCGGGGGCGTTCGCGCGGGCAGGCGCGTCCCCCGGCCTGGCGTTTCCCAAGGCCGTGGCTGGTCCGTTCACATGCGCGTTGGATTGCATTGGCTGCCTCGCAACTCGCGGACACTATCCCGCCAGCGACGCCCCTGCCGCTGCCCGCCAATTGTGAAAGGATTATCATTAATTGGCGTGTAAAGCGGTGCCTCTGGACGCGTGGAGGCCCCTCGAAACGCCTCCCGCGAGGCCGGAATCGGGCTCCGGTAAGGTCCTGATTTCAGATGGGGCGCTACGCCGTGGCGGCGGCGCCGCGCGGTGCGGCAGCCCGCCGCCACCCGATCAGGACACTCCGGGGTTCCGGCCCGCTTGACGCCGACCGGGCAAGCCTGTATGTGCGTCTCCCGGATGTCCAGGCGTGTGTCCGCGAAACCGCGCTTCGCTTGGACAACTTTCCCCGCGGTGCCGGCAAAGGCCGGCGGGCGACGAAGGTTGGCGGGGATGAACAACGAAACCACTAATCAACGAATCAGTGCGAGCAGTGAGAGCAACATCAACAACACCCACGACCGTGGCGGTCCTCTCCGGCCTCGGCCTCGCCGCCATCGCCACCACTGCGCTGGCCCAGACGGCCGAAGCCCCCAAGGGCTGGAAGACCACGGCCCAGTTGGGCGCTACCCTCACGCGGGGCAACACCGATACCACCACCGTCACCGCCGGCCTGAACACCGAGCGGAAATGGACCCGGGACGAGTTGGCTTTCGGAGCGGGAGTGACCTACGGCCAGGACCACGGCACGGTGAACGCCTCCTCGGCCACCGGCTTTGGACAGTACAACCACCTGTTCACCGACCGGTTCTACGTCTATGGCCGCGTGGACGCCTTGCACGACGACATCGCGTCGATCGCTTACCGCGTGACGATCGGCCCCGGTGCTGGCTACTACGTGCTCAAGAACGACAAGTTCACTCTGAGTGGCGAAGTCGGCCCCGGCTTCGTGGTGGAGAAACTATTCGGAGAGGACGAAAGCACCTATGCCACGATCCGGTTCGGCGAGAAGTTCACCTGGCAGATCAACAAGAATGCCAAACTCTGGCAGACCTTCGATTACCAGCCACGGGTGGACGACTGGGCTGAGTATGTGATGAACGCGGAAATTGGCGTTGCCACCAAGCTCACCGAGCATCTGGACCTCCGAGTGATTGCCCAGGATACCTACCGCAGCCGTCCGGCCACGGAGCGCAAGGAAAACGATTTCAAACTCATCGCCGGCGTGGGCTACACCTTCTAGCCGCGGGCGGATCCTCCTCCTCGATTTGCGCAAGGGACGGGCGGCCGTCCCTTTTTGCTTTTTCCCAGGCCAGACGCACCCCGCGCCTAAACCCGGGCCAACAACTCCTTCAAACCCGTCCGGCTTCGCACCGGGCCGACCAGCGCCAGGCTGAGTCGCTCGGGACGAAAGAAATCACACGCCGCGGCCTGCACCTCCGCGCCGGTCACCCGCACCAGCCGGCGTTTCACGGCCGCGGGCGAGAACGTCCGCCCATAGCCGGTGAGTTGTTCGCCGAGCCACATCATCTGGTGCTCGGTGTTTTCGAGGCTGAGGTCGATCTGGCCGATCACGTAATCGCGGGCGCGCTGCAGTTCCGCCGCGGCCGGTCGCTTCGCTTTCAGCCGCCGGAATTCGGCGACGGTGAGGCGCAGCGCCTGGAGGAGATTGCCCGCCTCCAGCCCCGCGGCCACCACGAGGTCGCCGGCATCCTCGAAAAAGCTCAGGGAACTCGCCACGTTGTAGGCCAGGCCGGTGTCTTCGCGGAGTTCCTGGAAGAGCCGCGAACTCATGTTCTCGCCAAGGATCACGTTGAGGAGGCGAAGCGCATAGCGCCGGTCGTCGTGCCGGGAGCAAGTGCGCACGCCCAATGCAAGCTGGGTCTGCTCGGCGGGGCGGCGATCAAGGCGAACCACGGGCTCGCGCCTCACCGGTTGCACCGGCAGAGACTCCGGGAGTGCGCCGGTCCTGACCCGGGCAGCCAGGCGGGCGGCGGCGCGCCGGCATTCGCGCGGGCGCAATCGCCCGGCCACGGCCACCAGCACCGCCGGCGCCACGTGGCGTTCGCGCCGATAGGCGAGGAGTTCCTCGCGGGTCAGGCTCGCGATGGTTTCCTCGGTGCCGGTGAGCGGGCGGCCCAGCGGGTGGTCGGGCCACTGGATGGCGTTGAGCAATTCTTCGACGCGGTGGTGGGGCTGGTCGTTGTACATCGCCAGTTCTTCCTTGATCACCGCCCGCTCTTTTTCCATTTCGCCGGGATCGAACGTGGAGTTGAGAAACATGTCCGCCAGCACGTCGAAGACCTCGGCGAACCGGTCGTGGCGCGCCTTGGCGTAAAAACAGGTGTGCTCCTCGCTGGTGAAGGCGTTCAGGTAACCGCCCACGCCCTCGACCGCCTGCGAAATGTCGCGGGCCGAGCGCCGGCGCGTGCCTTTGAACAGCATGTGCTCGATGAAATGCGACGCGCCGTTGAGGGTCGCGCTTTCGTGCCGGCCGCCCACCGCCACCCACAAGCCGACGCTTACGCTCGCCATCTCCGGCATGGGCGCCAGCGCCAGCGTGAGGCCGTTGGGGAACCGGTGAATCTCGTAAGGCTTGCTCATCGCGGGATGCGCTTGCGCGGGCCGGCTCAGGCGAAGGCCTTGGACACCGTCCGCGGCGCGCCGACGCGGCGCTGGTAATCCAGGATGATCTCCGCCGCCTCCAGCGGGTCTTCCACCAACGTCGCCATTTCGAGGTCGCCGGGGCTGATGAACCCGCCGCCTTCGACAGTCTGCTTCGCCCAACGCAGCAGCCCGTCCCAGTACCGGCGGCCGATCAGCACCAGCGGAAAGCGCGGGATTTTGTCGGTCTGCGCCAGCGTGATGAGTTCGAAGAATTCGTCCAGCGTGCCGAAGCCGCCGGGCAGGAACACGAAGCCCATGCTGTATTTCACGAAACACACCTTGCGCGCGAAGAAGTACCGGAAGTGCAGCGGCACGGTGGCGTAGCGGTTGCCTTTCTGTTCCTGCGGCAACGCGATGTTGAGCCCCACCGAGGCCGCCTTGCCCGCGGCCGCGCCCTTGTTCGCCGCCTCCATGATTCCGGGTCCGCCCCCCGTGATCGTGGCCAGACCGTGCTTGGCCAACTCGCGCGAAAGGGTCTCGGCCACGCCGTAGTACTTGTCACCCCGCTTCGTGCGCGCGGAGCCGAAGACAGTGACCGCCGGGCCGACCCGCGTCATGGTCTCGAACGCGTCCACGAATTCGGCCATGATCCGGAACACCCGCCAGGGGTCTTCCCGGACGAAATCACCTTCGTGCCCATGATCGTTCACGCGGCGCAGGATAGGGATGCCGCGGCCGGGTGACAAGGAAGGGTCCGCCGCCGCCTTCGCCCGTGACAATCCACCCGGCGCGGCTAGCCTTGGCGGCATGGAATCGCGGACCTTGACGCTTGGCCACTCGCCCGATCCGGACGACGCCTTCATGTTCTACACCCTCGCGAAGGACTTGATCCCGACGCCCGGCTGGCGCTTCGAGCACATTCTCCAGGACATTCAAACGCTGAACGAGCGTGCCACGCGCGGCGAACTGGACATCACCGCCATCAGCATTCACGCCTACGCCTACGTGTGCGACCAATACGCCCTGCTGCCCAGCGGCGCGAGCATGGGCGACGGCTACGGGCCGATGCTGGTGGCCAAACGGCGCTTCACCCGCGACGAAATCTCGCAGCAATGCATCGCCGTGCCGGGCACCATGACCAGCGCCTTCCTGGCGCTGCAACTCTGGCTCGGCAAACCGGCCCGCGAACTCAACTGCGTCGTCGTGCCGTTCGACCAGATTTTCGCCGCGGTCAAGTCGGGCCGGGCGGACGTGGGCCTGATCATCCACGAAGGCCAGCTCACCTGGCAAAACGAAGGCCTGGTCGTGTGCGAGGACCTCGGCGTTTGGTGGGGGCGCGAGAACGACGGCCTGCCATTGCCGCTGGGCGGAAACGTGATCCACAAACGCCACGCGCCCGCAGTGCGGAAAACCGTCTCGGACATCCTGACCGCGAGCATCCAGTTCAGCCTCGACCACCGCGCCGACGCCGTCCAGCACGCGCTCCAGTACGCGCGCGACATGGGCCGCGACCTCGCCGACCGGTTCGTGGGCATGTACGTCAACCACTGGACGCTGGCTTACGGCGAGCGCGGCCAGAAGAGCATCCGCCGCTTCCTGGGTCACGGCGCGGCGCAAGGCTTGATCCCGCGTGCGCCGGAGTTGGAGTTTGTGGTGTGAGGCGCTGAACGCTCCGCTGCAAGCGGTCCGAGCCAGCAGCAGCGTTCCGCGCTCACGCCGCCAGGGCGCGGTTCATCCGTTCGATGGTCTCGTCAATCTCGGCGGTGCTCTTGAACCCCACCACGGCCGCGTCGCACAGGTTGGATTTCATCACGAACTGCATCGCCTTCTCGCGGTCC
>JAKCAB010000796.1 GCA_021839785.1 bacterium
CCCGCAAATTTGGGTGCCACCGCGGCCGGATGCAGGAACAGGCGCGCCGTGGGAGCCGCCGCGCGGACCGCCGGCAGGCCCCCCGTGTGGTCATAGTGGCCGTGGCTGAGCACGACGGCTTCGACGGCACCGAGGTCCAACCCCAGACGGTGGGCGTTGCGAACCAGCAGGGCGCTCTGGCCGGTGTCGAACAACAGGCAATGCCGGCGGGTATGGATGAGGAAGGCGAGTCCGTGCTCGGCCTGGAGTTCGCGACCGTTCACCGTGTTTTCCACCAGCGTCGTGATCCACACCGGGTCCGGGTCGGCGGGATCGGAGGGCGTCGGGAAGGCCGGACGGTGGGAGGCGACGGAGGCAGGGTCGTTGGGCTTGCGGTCGGAATTCATGGCTTAAGTGTGTTCGCTTGTGGCGGTCCATGCGAAGGGCTTGCCGTGCGGCGGCAGCTCCATGAACTTGGCGGAAGCCACCGCGACCACCCGCTCGTCCTGCCGCAACTCCGCCCGCGTCAGGTGGAGTGGCGGGCAGGATTTGTGGATCCAGGCACGAACGGTCGCCGCACGATCCGCCGCCACCGGATGGCGAAAGCGGACCTTGAGTTCTCCGGTGAGGGCCGCGTGGCCGTGGGCGAAAAGACAGTTGGTCATGGCGCCGTCCAGCAGGCTCGCGATCACCCCGCCGTGCAACCAGCCGGGGTACCCCTCGAATGCGGGGCCGCCGGCGAAGACGGCTGCGACGCTGCCGTCCTTCGCGAGCGTGAAGGTGAGCCACAGTCCGGTGGGATGATGGGGACTGCAAACGACGCACCGCGGATGCATCTGCGTCCGCAGGTCGTCGAGCGTGGTGGGTCGGGTGTTCATGCTCACCGGTCGGCCACAGCCGGACCAGCCGGAGATCAATCCAGCAGTAGTGGTGCCAGGCCGCATCGGAAGGGACGGGCCGGTCGAATTCGGGGGCGGGTCGGCCGGGCTCGTCATTCCTGGTTCAGCCGGAACGAGGCGGTCGAGCAGCAACGTCCGCCCTCACCCCGACTCTCTCCCCGCGGGAGAGGACCAGGCACCGACGGTCGTCGCCAGGTCATTTTCAAGGGCCCGGGAGGGTCCTTCCGGCGCAAATCGGCGCGGCAATGGGGCTGGCAATGGGGCTGGTCGCGCGGCGCGCCGGGGTCTATGCTCGCGGCCGTGCCGAGCGATTTGCTGGATCACGTTCCCGACGGTGTGTTCGTCGTGGATGCCGAATGGCGGGTGACGTCGTTCAACCAGGCCGCCGAGCGCATCACGGGCATCAAGCGCGCCGAAGCGTTGGGGCGCCGTTGTTGCGATGTGTTCCGGGCCAGCATTTGCGAAAATGCCTGCGCGCTGAAGCAAACGCTCTCGACGGGCCGGCCGGTGGTCAACAAGGTCGTGTACATCATCGACCCGCGCGGACAGAAGATCCCGATCAGCATCTCGACGGCCGCCCTCAAGGATGCCCACGGCAAGGTCGTGGGCGGGGTGGAAAGCTTCCGGGACTTGCGCGTGGTCGAGGAACTCCAGCGCCAGCTTCAGGAACAGGATTCGTTCTCCGACATCATCGGACGCAGTGTCCTCATGCGGCAGGTTTTCGAGATCCTGCCGCAGATTGCGGTGAGCGACAGCTCGGTGCTGATCGAAGGCGCAAGCGGCACCGGCAAGGAGCTGTTTGCCCGCGCCGTTCACAATCTGTCGGGACGCCACGCCCGGCGCTTTGTGGCGATCAACTGCGGCGCTTTGCCGGACAACCTGCTCGAGTCCGAGTTGTTCGGTTACAAGGCCGGCGCCTTCACGGACGCGCGCCGCGACAAGCCCGGACGCTTCGCGCTGGCCGAGGGCGGCACCCTTTTCCTGGATGAAATTGGCGACATTTCGCCGGCCATGCAGGCCCGGCTGTTGCGGGTGCTGCAGGAGCGCGTGTACGAACCGCTGGGCGGCGTCGAGTCCGTCCCGGCGGATGTCCGCCTGCTCGCGGCCACCAACAAGTGCCTGCGCCAGTTGGTGGAGAAAGGCAGCTTCCGCGAAGATCTCTTTTACCGCATCCACGTGATCCGGATCGAACTGCCCAGCCTGCGCGACCGGCGGGAGGACATCCCGCTGCTGACGGAACACTTCATCGCGCGGTTGAACCGGCTGAAAGGAAAGGACATTGCCGGCGTCTCCGATGAAGTGCTGGCCCGCCTCATGGAGTACGACTTTCCGGGCAACGTCCGCGAACTGGAGAACGTCCTCGAACACGCTTTCATCCTCTGCCGGGGCGGACTGATCGAGCCGGCGCACCTGCCGCCGCCACTTCGGGGGGACGCGGCGAGGGCATTGTTCCGCCCTGGCAAAGCCATGAGCCTGGAAGCGATGGAAAAGCTGGTCATTGCCGACGCGCTCCGCCGACACCGTGGCAACCGCAAACAGGCGGCCCAGGAACTGGGTATCAACCCCAGTACGCTGTTTCGTAAGCTCAAGCACCTGCGTCTGGCCGAGGCGCGATCCGCCGGCGACACTCTGACCTGAGTGGCTTTTCGCGGCTCCGGAATCCCGCCGACATTGCAGATTGCAAGGGGCGCGAAGTTTCGAGGTCTGGCGGCGAGCTGCGGTTCCGTGCGGCACCTTGCGTATCTGATGTCGGGGCTTCACCCGAGGAGCCATCTTCCCCCGCCTCATGTCCAGTTCACCACGTCCAGGCGGCCGTTCGCCCCGCAGCAGGCCGAGGGCTGCGTGGCGGGGGGGGTAGGCGGGGGATGGCGGATGCCGGTTGGCATGGAAATCGCGTAGGTCGGGTCCATAAGCCGCGGAAGCAGGAGCCGGATGGCTGCCTTGTGCCCACGCGGAAAACGACTGACCGCCGACCTGGACCCAGACATGCCTGCGCTGACCTCACCGCTCAAACGGAAGCGTTTCCACGCCGATTCCCCCGTCCTTTGTGTCAACCACGTCCGCGCGAATGGGGGCTTCACGGAGGCCGAACAAATCGAGCGGTTGGCGCTCGGGCTTCCGCCGGCATCCCCCGCCGCCGCCGATTGCCTGGGGGGAAAGAATGGGGCGTCCGGCGGCTCGTTGAGCAAACGGGCGATCCGCGCTCCGCACGTGCTGAACGAAGCCCCCGCTTACGGCAGCGCCTTCACCCGCGGCCTCCGGGTGGACTTGCCCGGGGGCGTCACGCATCTGCTGATCAGCGGGACAGCGAGTGTCGGTGAATAGGGGGAGACGTTGTACCCCGGCGATTTCCGTGCCCAACTCTGGCGCACGTACCACAACCTCACCGAACTGCTCAAAAGCGAGGGGGCCTCCTGGCACGACGTGGTCCGCACCACTTGCTATATCCGCGACATCGAACGCGACGACGACGCGTTCAACTGCGTCCGCAACGAGTTCTATCGCGCACTCGGGCTGGCTCCTTTTCCGGCCAGCACCGGCATTCAGGCCCGCATCTGCCGCAGCGACCTGTTGGTTGAAATCGAAGCGATGGCGATCCTTTGTCGCGGGGGCAACGCATGAACCGTTCGCGGCCACTTGCATGGCGCGCCAGCGTCCTGCTGGGCGGGTTGGCCTTCGGGCTCGCCGGGCGGCCGGCCAGTGGCGATTTTCCGCTGCTGATCACGCAGGTGCCGCGCTCGGAAATGGCCGCCCCTGCGGACGCGGAGCCCCGCGGTCTGGTTTGCGCCGACCCGTTCGAGCACGCCCGGATTGTGGTGCGGTCGCCGGCCGGTGACCTGCGCGTGCTCAGCACGGGTTTCGCCTCCGCGTGCGATCCGGACGTGAGTTTCGATGGCCAAAGGGCTCTCTTCGCGGGCCGGAGGGACGGGGAGGCTCGCTGGCGGATTTGGGAAATTGACCTGGACGCCCAGGGCCTGCGGCCGGTCAGTCCGGAGAACTTGGACGCGCGCATGCCGATCCATGTCTCCACGCTGTTCACGTTGGATTCGCCCGAGCCGTGGTTCACGTTCGTCTTCGTCAGCCGGGCAGCCACGGTCAACGAGGCCGGTCACGCGGCCGGTTCCAGCCTTTACAACCTCAAGCTCGACGGCACCGAACTGCGGCGGCTGACCTTCAGCCCCAATCACAACCTCGACCCTTTCCAGATGTGGGATGGCCGGGTGATTTACGCGGCGGAGACCTATTCCCAGGAACCGGGAGGCGGCCCCGCGCGGATGGGGATTCACGCCCTTCACATCGAGGGTGCCGACATGGAACTCTACGGCGGCGTGGCCGGCCGGCGGGTCCAACGAATGCCCTGCGCCACCGAGGGCGGGCTGGTGGTCTTTGTGGAAAGCGACGACCCCGGCTGGCTCGGCACCGGGCAGCTCGCCTGCCTCGTGGCAAGCCGGCCAGCGGCCAGCTATCGGCGGCTGAGCGAACCGGGGCAGAGCGTCTTCCTGCACCCGACGCCGCTGCGTGCCAACACCGTATTCGTTGCGCGCCGGCCCGCCGCGGGTGAGGGCACCTTTGCGATCGTGACTTTCGACGCGGACACGGGCCGATGCGAGCCGGTCTTCGACGATCCCGAGTTCCATGATGTGCAGGCGAAGCCGGTGCGCGCCCGCGCGCGGCCCGACGGGCATTCCACGGTGGTGAACCCGAAATTCGACACCGGGGTGTTTTACGGCCTGAACGCTTATACCGCCGATCCGCTGCGCCCGGTTCATCTGAAGCCCGGCGAGATCAAACGCGTGCGGTTCATCGAAGGTCTTCCCGGCGCCGCCGCGCCCGCCGGAGTGTCCGGGACGAACTGGCCGTTCGTGGCGCGGCGGCTGGTGGGCGAAGCGCCCGTCGAGGCCGACGGTTCGTTCAACGTGGAGGTGCCGGCGGACACGCCGCTGCTGCTGCAAACGCTCGACGAGCGCGGCCTGGCGCTGGGCACCAGCGGTTGGGTCTGGGTCAAACAAAAGGAAACGCGTGGTTGCATCGGCTGCCATGAGGACCCGGAACTGGTGCCGGAAAACGAGTATGTGCTCGCCCTGCGCCGGCCTTCGAACCGCCTCGTCCTGCCGCCTGCGCAGCGGCGCACGGTGACTTTCCGCGACGACATCGCTCCGATGCTGCAACGCCATTGCGCCGCGGCGGGCTGCCATGGGGAGGGGGACACGCCGGCCGGCCTGCCTCTGGCCGCGCCCTCCTCCAGCGAGGCGGAGCTGGCTGCCACCTACGCCCGGCTGATGACTCCTTGGTCCGGCGAAGCCGGAGCCGGCCGGCCACGACCCGGCCGCTATGTGGATGCCGGCCGGGCCCGCACCAGTTGGCTCGTCTGGCAGGTGACCGGCACCAGGACCGACCGGCCTTGGGACGCCAGTGAACCCGCGCCCGGCGCCCCGTCGCGCCCGGTGAAGCTGATGCCGCCCCCCGGCAAGGGCCCGCCGCTCGACCCGCAGCAACTGCGGACCCTCGCGCAATGGATCGACCTCGGCGCCCAGTACGACTGCCCGCGGGAATCCCCGGCGCCCGCGCCGGCCAACCGCGCTTCCACCCCATGATTCTGCCGCGACACTTCCGCCGCCCCCGCCTGCTGGCGGCCATCCTGGCCGGCATTTCCGGCCTGCTGCCTGGGACCGCCGGAGAACCGGCCTGGCCGCAGTTTGCCGACATCACCGAGGCCGCCGGCATCAAGTTCAAGCACAGCCTCGGTGACTTCGAGATGAGCAATATCGCCGAAGCCACCGGCCCCGGATGCTGTTTCTTCGATTACGACAACGACGGCTTCCTGGACCTCTATTTCGTCAATGGCCGGTGGCATCCGGACATCAGCGACAACCGCGGGCGCGCGCTCCAGGGCAAGCTCCAGAATGCGCTCTACCACAACCAAGGCGACGGCACGTTCGCCGACATGACGGAGAAGGCGGGCGTTGGCGGTCAGGAGGACAGCTTCGGCATGGCGGCGTCGGCGGCCGACTTCGACAACGATGGCCACCTCGACCTGTTCGTGTGCAATTACGGCCGGTGCATTCTGTACCACAACAATCGGAACGGGACGTTTACCGACGTCACCGAAACGGCCGGGGTGGCCAGCCCGGGTTGGTCCCTGGCGGCGCCGTGGTTCGATTACAACGGCGACGGCTTCCTGGACGTATTCGTCGTTCACTACCTCGAATACGACAAGGGCGCCTTCCAGCGCACGGGCGCTTACTACAAGGCCGACAACTTCCCCGGCCCGCTGTCCTATCCCGGTAAACCCGACCACCTGTACCGCAACAACCGGGATGGCACCTTCACCGACGTCACCCGGGAGGCGGACTTGTGGGAGCCGACCGGGCGCGGCATGGGCGCGGTGGCTTGCGACCTCGACGGCGATGGCCAGATCGACCTTTTTGTGACCAACGATGCGATGGCCAACAACTGCTGGATCAACGACGGCAAGGGCCACTTCACCGACCGGGCGCTGGAGATGAACCTTGCCTTCGGCGAAGGCGGGCAGGGCGTCTCCCACATGGGGCCGTTCGTAGCCGACGTGGATCGCAACGGGCTGCTCGACATCCTGGTGCCCGACATGGGTTACAGCACCCTCTCCCTCCAGACCCGGCGCGGTGTCTTCACCGACGTCACCACGCAATCCGGGGTGGCGTTGCTCTGCGGACAGTACACCGGCTGGGGCGGCTTGCTGAACGACTTCGACAACGACGGTTACGTGGACCTGTTCATCGCCAACGGCGACCCGCATCATCTCTACCTCGAGGAGGCGAACCTCGCGCGCAACGATGGCCAGGGAAAGTTCATCGACGTGGCGCGTGAGTCCGGCGAGTTCTTCAACCAAAAGTTCGTCGGCCGCGGCGCCGCGTTTGCCGATTTCGACAACGACGGCGACCTCGACCTCGTCATGGACGTCCTCAACGACACCCCCCGCCTGCTGCGCAACGAGGGGGGCAACCGGCGGAACTGGCTGAAGGTCGTGCCCGTGCGCGCCGACACCGGCCAGGTGGCCATCGGTGGCACGGTCACGGTCAAGGCCAACGGCATGGCCCTGGTCCAGCCGGTCCTCGCCGTGAACGGTTACCTGACCAGCAGCGACCCGCGTCCGCACTTCGGCCTTGGCCCGGCCCCCCGGGCGGAGTCGGTCGAAATCGTCTGGCCGGACGGGCAGAAGCGGACGCTGACCGACGTGAAGGCAAACCAGATTCTGCGGGTCAAGCCAGGCGAGGCCAGGTAAGCGGCCGGGATCCTTGAAAGTATGACCACTCTCTGGAAACAACTCACGGCGCTGGCGCTCGGGCTGGCGGCCTGGCCCCTGATGGCCGCCGCGGCCTCGATGGGCGGGGGCAAGGATCCGATCCTCATCGGCGTCCAGGCGTGCGCCGCCTGCCATGACGGCCCGGCGAGGGGCCGCCAGTTCAGCAAGTGGCGCCTCAGCGCCCACGCCCAGGCCTACGCCGCCCTGGCCCTGCCCGAGTCCCGGGAGATCGCGCGCCTCAGCGGCATTACCGAGGAACCGCACAAAGCCAAGATGTGCCTGGGCTGCCATGCGGCCGGCGCCGAGGCCGAGGATTGGGAGAAGGCCGGGGGCTTCCACCTCGAGGATGGCTTGCAGTGCGAGGTCTGCCACGGGGCCGGTAGCGAATACGCGCCGGAGGACATCATGAAGGACAAGATGCAGGCCATGATGCGCGGCTTGAAGATGCCAACGAAGGACGACTGCCTGACGTGCCACCGCGCCAAAGGCTCCCATGACGCCGTGCTTCGAACGAAGCCCTTCGCTCTCGATGCCGCGTGGCTGGCCATCGCCCACCCCAAGCCCGGCCCGCCGGCGAGCGAAACCCAGCCGCCCGCGCTGCCGGCCAGCCCGTTCAAGTTCACGGGTGTGATGGCGTGCGCGAAATGCCACACGGGCTCGCCGTTCAATTTCCAATTCAGCCAATGGCGGCGCTCGCGTCATGCGCAGGCGTACGCCGTCCTGGCGACGCCCCGCGCGCTGGAAATTGCGAGGGAGGTCGGCGTCAAAGGCGATCCGCAGAGTCTGCCCCAGTGTCTGGAATGCCACGTCACGGCAAATCAGGACGGCGCTGACAGCCGCCTGCCCGGCTATGACGCGCGCGACGGCGTCCAGTGCGAAGCCTGTCACGGCCCCGGCAGCGACTATTCGCCCGAGGCCGTGATGCTCGACCAGAGCGCCGCCCGGGCCAAAGGGCTTAGGGAGGTGAACGCCCAGACCTGCCAGCCGTGCCACCAAAAAGCCCACGGCAAGCAGTTCGATTACGACCTGGCGGTGAAGCGCATTGCGCACCCGACCCAAGCGCCGTCCGTCGCCGTGAGCGAACCCGCTTACAAGAATCCCTTGAACCTCGCGCTGACGCCGGATGGCAAGGAACTCTGGGTTACCTGCGAAGCCTCGGCTTCGGTCGTCGTCGTGGACACCGCCGCCCGCCAGAAGCTGCTCGAAATCCCGGTCGGCGGTCAGCCCAACGACGTGTGTTTTACGCCCGACGGCCGGAAGGCATTCGTGTCCAACCGGCTGGATGACACCGTGTCGGTCGTGGACGTGGCGACCAGAAAAGTCATGGGGACCGTCGCGGTGGGCGACGAACCGCACGGTGTGCTCGTGGACCAACAAGGCCGGTATCTCTATGTGCTGAACACCGCGACCGACAGCGTCTCGGTCCTGGATGTCGCCACGCTCCAGGAGGTCAAGCGGCTCAGCGCTTCGCGCTCGCCGTGGTCGCTCGCCCAATCCCCGGACGGGGAATCCATCCTCGTCACGCACGCCTTGTCCCGGTTCGTGCCTGACCGCACGCCGTAGCTGTCGGAAGTCACCGTCATCGATGCCGGGCGGGTAGTGGTGGAAGACCGGCTCGTGGTCAAGGCGGCCAATCTCCTGCAAGGGGTGGCGTGGCATCCGAGCGGCGAGTTTGCCGTCATCACCCTCCTGCGCACCAAGAACCTCGTGCCCATGACGCGCATCAACCACGGCTGGACCATCTCCAACGGGTTAGGCGTCCTCTGGCGAGACGGCACGATCGACCAGGTGTTGCTCGACCGGAACGACCTTTGCTTTCCCGATCCGTCCGACGTGTGCCTCACGCCCGACGGCAAATATGCGCTCGTGACCAGCAGCAGCAGTGACCAGGTGGCCGTCGTGGACCTGGCCAGGCTCATCGCCCTGCTGAAAGCCGCGCCCCCGTCCGAGCGCGCGCGTGTTCTCCCCAACCATCTGGGCAAGTCGGTGGAATACGTGGTCGCCCGCATTCCGACGCCGACCTGCCCCAAGGGCATCGTCTGTTCGGCCGACAGCGCGACGGCTTACGTTGCGAACATGTTGGACGATTCGGTCACCGTGCTGGACCTGACGAAGCTGGAAGCGGCCGGCCGCGTGGACCTGGGCGGTTCCAAGGAACTCACCATCCGCCGGCGCGGCGAGAAGCTTTTCCACAGCGCCAACATCAGCTTCCGCCGCCAGTTCTCCTGCAGCACCTGCCATCCCGACGGCCACATCGACAACCTCGTTTATGACATCGAGGACGACGGCATCGGCATGGGGCCCATCGACAACCGGACCCTGCGGGGCATCAATGACATGGCACCTTACAAGTGGATTGGCATCAATCCCAGCCTCAAGCGTCAGTGCGGACCGCGCCTGGCGGTGTTCATCACTCGCATCCAGCCCTTTTCCCCCGAGCAGCTCACCGATCTGCATTACTACCTCTGCTCCATTCCCCGCCCCCCGAATCGCTATCGCAAGCTGGGCGAAGACCTCACCGAGGCGCAGCGCCGCGGCAAGGCGCTCTATGAGCGCAGCCACAAGAACAACGGGCAACCCATCCCGGTCAACAACCGCTGCGTCACCTGCCATCCCCCGCCGCTTTACACCGATGGCCACGTCCACAACGTCGGGACCAAGTTCGCCTATGACCGCGACGGCAAGTTCGACGCGCCGCAACTGCAAAACATCTACGACTCGGCGCCTTACCTGCACAACGGCATCGCC
>JAKCAB010000688.1 GCA_021839785.1 bacterium
CAAATACGGTTTGAGCCGCGCCTTGAGCGTTTCGCGTCCGCGGTGGATCAGCGACTTGACCGCGGTGAGCGAGCAGCCCAGCACCTCCGCGATGTCTTCGTAGGCGAGCTCCTGTTCACGGCAAAGCAGGATCGCGAGCCGCTGGTTCGGCGGCAGGGCGTTCAAGCCTTCCTGAATCTTGGCCTCAAGCTCGCCGTGCAGGAGGTCGTCGGTTGGCGGTGACTGGCGAAGGTCGGCGAGGGCGCGCTGCGGTTCCTCCTCGTGGCCGGGGAGCGGCTCGTCGAGCGACTCCGCCGGATGCCGCGAGCGGCGCCGCAGTTCGTTCAGGCACAGGTTGCGGGCGATGGTGAACAACCAGGTGGAGAACTTCGCCGACACGCGGTAGCGGTGCGCCGACTTGAACACCTGCACGAACACGTTTTGGGCCAGGTCCTCGGCCTCGACGGCATCGCCCAGCGTGCGGTACGCCAGGTTCGCGACGGGTTGCTGGTACTTGGCGACCAACTCCTCGAAGGCGCGCACGTCCCCGCGCTTCACGCGCAACATCAAGGTGGCATCGGGGTCGCGTCCGGAACCCATCGGGTCGGACTGTAGCAAACACCCGGACGCGGACAAGGTTGCGGACCGGCGGCGCGGCGTCTCCGGCGGCGCCCGCACACTGGCGGGTCAGAGACTTGAATCGGGGGCGCGGTTTGCCCAAGCTCCGCGGCGGAACGCCTCGATCCCACACCATGCGCAATCTGGACTCGTTCTTTGCCCTCACCGCCAACCGAACCGCGGTGCGGACCGAGATCACCGCCGGGCTGACGACTTTCGCCGCGATGGCTTACATCCTGGCGGTGAACCCCAGCATCCTCTCGGTGACGGGCATGGATCGCGGGGCGCTGGTCACGGCCACGGCGTTGGCGTCCGCCTTGATGACCGTGGTTTTCGCGCTCGCCACGAATTACCCGCTCGCACTGGCGCCCGGCATGGGCATGAACGCCTTTTTTGCCTACACGCTTTGCGTGGGTATGAAACTCCCCTGGCAGGCCGCGCTGGGACTCACCTTTCTCAGCGGCCTGGTATTTCTCGGATTGACGGTGACCGGTCTGCGCCGACGGATCATCGAGGCCATCCCGGCCGAACTCAAAACCGCGATCAGTTGCGGGATCGGCCTGTTCATCGCCTTCATCGGATTGAAGAACGCCGGGATCGTCGCCGCCGATCCCAACACGTTCGTGAAGGCCGGCGACCTGGCAGCGCCGGCCGCGCTACTGGCACTGGCGGGAATCGTCCTCACGGCCACGCTCGTCTGGCGCAAGATGCGCGGGGCGATGATCCTCGCGATCCTCTTGCTTACCGTCGCGGGCCTGTTCATCCCCGCGTCGGACGGCAAAGGGCAGCTCACGCAACTTCCGTCGGCGTTGATCGCGTTGCCGGCGTCGCTGGCGCCGACCTTCCTCAAGCTGGACCTGGGCTACGTTTTCGCGCACTTCCTCGAACTCCTGCCGGCGTTGCTGGCGCTGCTCTTCGTGGACTTGTTCGACAACATGGGCACGCTCATCGGCGTGTCGCAACGGGCCGGGTTGCTGGACGCGCAAGGCAACCTGCCTCGCATCGGGCGGGCCTTGGCTGCTGACGCCGGCGCCGCGATGGTGGGTGCCTGTCTGGGAACGTCCACGGTGACCAGCTATATCGAGTCGGCGGCCGGCGTGGAGGAAGGCGGTCGCACGGGGTTGACGTCGCTGGTGGTGGCGGCGTGCTTCCTCCTGGCGCTTTTTTTTAGCCCGGTAATCCTGGCGGTGCCGGCGGTTGCAACGGCGCCGGCGCTGGTCGTGGTGGGCATTTTCATGATGCAAGGCGTCACGCGCCTCGACTTGAGCGATTTTTCCGTGGCGGCGCCGTGCGTGCTGACGATGTTGTTGATGCCGCTCACCTCCAGCATCAGCGAAGGCTTGTCGCTGGGCTTCCTCTGCTATGTCGTGCTCAAACTCGGCACCGGCCGCTGGCGCGAACTGACGCCCACGGCCTGGGTGCTGGGCATGCTGTTCCTGCTGCACGTCTTGTTCCGGTGAGTTTGTCCTACACGGGGTGGGGCGAGACTGACGCCGGGCCATGCCCGCCGGGCGAGGGGTTGGTCATCCTCAGCTCGATGAGGCCCGGAGGATGAATGAGGAAGGCAGGAAAGCCGGAAAGCTCAGCGGGCGCCTCCTGAGTTCCTGCGTTCCTCATTGACCCTCCGTGTCTCTGCGACTCCGTGGCCATTCGTGATAGTGGGGTTCCGCAGTCCATGCTTGCCTCGACCGGGCGGGCTTTTGAAGATCGCGGCGCATGAACCGCATTGTCGAACGCTTCGCCGCGCTGCGTCGCCAGAACCGCAAAGGCCTGGTCATTTACATCGGCGCCGGTGATCCGGACCTGGAGGCGACCCGGCGCCTGGCGCTGGCGTTCGACGGCGTCGGCGTGGACGTGCTCGAACTCGGCGTGCCGTTCAGCGATCCGCTCGCCGACGGTCTGGTGAACCAACTCGCCGCCCAGCGCGGTCTGACCTCCGGCACCACGCCGGCGAAGGTGTTGGAAACCGTGGCCGCCATCCGCCGCGAGTCGCAGATCCCGATCGTGCTCTACATCTACTACAACCTGGTGTTCCACCACGGCCAGGAGCAGTTCATCCAAGAAGCCGCGGCCGCGGGCGTGGACGGCCTGCTGGTGCTCGATCTGCCACCGGACGAGGCGGGCGATTACGAAGCGCAGATGCAGGCCGCAGGCCTGTGCGCGATTTACCTGGTCGCACCGACGACGCCGGAAGACCGCATCGAGACCATCGTCAAACACGGAGCCGGGTTCGTTTATTATGTCTCGCGCGAAGGCGTGACCGGCATGCAAAGCAAAATCAGCGACACCATCGCGGCGATGACGGCCAGAATCCGGGCGCACACCGACCTGCCGGTCGCGATCGGCTTCGGCATCTCGAACGCGGAGCAGGCGCGGGCGGTGGCGCAGCACGCCGAGGCCATCGTCGTGGGCAGCGCGGTGGTGAACCGGATCGGCGAGCTGGGAAAGTCGCCGGAACTGGTGCCGCAGGTGAGTGCGTTCGTGCGGTCGCTGGCCGACGCGGTCAAGGCGCCATGAAGACCGCGGCGCAACCCCACGAACGTCCCCACGCCCGCGGCACGCTTGACCGACGGAAGTTATCCGATAACTTATCCGACATGAAGAAGACGGCGTCGGTCGCGGAATTCACGAAGCAGTTTGGGCCGATCACCAACGCGCTGGCCCCCGGCGAATCGGTCGAAGTGACCAGTTATGGCAAGGTCCACGGACGTTACGTGCGCGAAGGCCTTCCGCAGCGTCGCCAGCGACTGGATCTCGGCGAACGCCTGGCGCAGCAGGAGTATTCCGAGGTGGACGGCCAGCGGCTGATCGCCGCGATCCTCGCGGAATCGTGACGCACTATCTCGACCTCGGCTTCCTGCTGTGCCTGGTCACCAAGGCGCCGGGTTCGGCCGTGGCGTGGGAGGTCACGCGGACGCTGGCCCAGCCGATCCCCATCACCGGCCTCCAGGCCATGCAGGTGGAAAACGGCCTGCGCAAGCGGTTTTTCCAGCGCGACGCAAAGGCTCAGGCGGTTGCGGCCAAGGCGTGGGGACTGTGGGAGTTCTACAAGGGCGAAATGGTGTTCGCGTTGGAGCCGGCACCTTGGGACGCCGCCTTCGCGCT
The DNA here is from genome assembly GCA_021839785.1 of bacterium. The sequence goes on from JAKCAB010000688.1 coordinate 3,703, forward strand.
GGCTCGCTCGTGGAACGAACGCCTGACCAACGAACCGCCGGCCAGCACCTTCCTGTTGCACCCCGCAGTCGCCGCCGCCTGTGGTTGCACCCATTTTCTCAGCTTCCAGCCCGAGAGCCGCGTGCTGGCCGCTGCCGCGGGATTGAAACTGTTGCCGGCGAAACTCTGAACGAACGCCCCCCTCTGGGCCGAGGAATCGATGAAAAAGAACCCAAGCACCCAATCTCCCAACGACCGTTACGTCATCATCATGGCCGGCGGGCGCGGTGAACGCTTCTGGCCGGTGAGCCGCGAGCAGACGCCCAAGCAACTGATCAAGCTCCTGGGCGACCGCTCGTTTCTCCAGCAGGCCGTGGACCGCGTCCTGCCGCTGGTGCCGCTCAAAAACATCCTCGTCATCACCAACGCGGCCCAGGCGCCCGAGGTGCGGAAACAGTTGCCCAAGCTGCCCAAGGAAAACGTCGTCGCCGAACCGATCGGACGCGACACCTGCGCGGCGGTGACGCTCGGCGCGGCGATCATGGGCGCGCGCTCGACCACGGCGGTCATGGCGGTGTTGCCGGCGGACCACGTGATTCCCGGCGAGAAGAAGTTCCAGCAGGTGCTCGCGGACGCGTTCGATCTCGCCAGCCGCGGGCAGGTCATCGTGACCATCGGCATCCAGCCGACCGAGCCGGCGACGGGCTACGGCTACATCAAGCTCGGCCACCAACTGCCGCCGCCCGCGGGCGCGAAGCGGTACAAGACCGCGTTCTTCAAAGCCGAGCAGTTCAAGGAAAAGCCGACCCATGAAACGGCGGTCGAGTACGTGAACAGCGGCCATTACCGGTGGAATGCCGGCATGTTCGTCTGGTCGTTTGTGACGATCACGAACGGCTTGGAAATGCACCAGCCGGAGATGTGCGCCGCTTGCCACCGCTGGTTCGAGGCCGCCGGCAGGAGTGCCGCGGCGCTCGCGAAGGTGCTGGCGAAGGAATACCCGGACCTCAAGAAGATCAGCATCGACTTCGCCTTGATGGAAAAGGCGCACAATGTCGTCTGCGCGGACGGCGATTTCGAGTGGGACGACCTCGGCGCGTGGCCCGCGCTCGCCCGCCATCTCAAACCGGACGCCGCCGGCAACGCCGCCGTCGCGGATTTCATCCACGTGGACGCCGCGCGGAACATCCTTTACGACGCGCGCTCGAAGGCGAGGCGGACGCCCATCGCGCTGGTCGGTGTGCACGACGCGATCATCGTCCAGACCGACGACGCCACGCTGGTCGCCCAGAAGAGCCAGGCCCAAAAGATCAAGGAATTGGTGAAGAAACTCGCGGAGTCCAAGCCGTACGCGAAACTCGTCTAGCGCTCCGCAACCATGCCGGCAACCTCGTTCTTCCGCTTCAGGCTCCTTCTGGTGATGGCGCTTGCGACGGTTTGTCTGGGGTCTGTTCAAGCCTCAGCCCGCCGGGAGTTATCCCTGGAAACCGGCTGGTTCTTCCAAACCAACGGCGCGCCGGCGACGGCATGGAAGCCGGTGCGAGTGCCGGCGACGTTCCAGGATTACGAAGGCACGAACTTCCACGGCATCGGCTGGTATCGGACCGCGTTCAAACTCGAACCACCGCCGCCAGGCCAGCGTGTGCTGATCCACTTTCAGGCCGCAGCCACGGTGGCCGAAGTCTGGTGCAACGGCGTTCGCCTCGGCCGCCACCTCGGCGGCTGGACACCGTTTCGATTCGATCTGACCGAGGCCCTTCACAGATCGACCGCGCCGGGCACGAACGAACTCCGCGTCCGCCTTGACGAAAAGGTCGGCCACAACACCCAAGGTTTTCTGCCGATCGTCGAGCCGCACTTTGGTGGCCTCTGGCAAGGCGTGGAGTTGCTCACGGTGGCGGCGACCACCATCGATGACCTTCGCCTGCGCGCCGTCGGCAATCCAAAAACCGGCCGGCTCGAACTGGAGATTCCGCTGGCCGGCGAGGACGCAGGCGAAGTCTCCAGTTTGACGGTAGCAGTGCGCCCGCCGGGATCGAGGAAGTCGCAGAAGCTCGACCTCGCGCTCAGTACCTCGCCGCCTGCTGAACCACCGACGGCTCTCCCCACGCTCCGCCGCGAAGGGAACTCGCTGTTCGCGGAAATTCCGGTGGCGCATCCGCGGCTTTGGTCGCCGACGGATCCCGCGCTTTACGAGGTGGTGATCACCTTGCCAACGCTGAATGGCGGACGGGCGGGAGGCGATCAAGTCAAGATGCGCGCGGCTTTTCGCACGGTCGAGGCCAGCGGCCACCAGCTTCGGCTCAACGGCCAACCGTTGAACGTCCGCGGTCTGCTGAACTGGGGTTATTACCCGCCGGAGCTTGCGCCGATCCCGGACGAAGCGCGGTTCCGTCGCGACCTCGAATTCGCCCGACGCCGCGGCTTCAACCTCATGAAATTCTGCCTCTGGGTGCCGCCGCCGCGCTACCTCGAACTGTGCGACGAGTTCGGAATGCTCACCTGGATGGAGTATCCGACTTGGCATCCGCAACTCACGCCGGAACACCTGGAGTCGCTGCGACGCGAGTTCGCCGAGTTCTTCCATTTCGATCGCAACCACCCGTCGGTGATTTTGCGCAGCCTCACCTGCGAAACCGGCGCGAGCGCGGACCTGGGTGTTATCAAGTCACTTTACGACACCGCCAAGCGGCTGATTCCCGGCGCGCTCGTGGAAGACGATTCAAGCTGGATCGAGTGGAATCGCGTCACCGATTTCTACGACGACCATCCTTATGGCAACAACGACACGTGGGTCGCGACCCTGAGCCGCCTGACGAACTACGTCGCCGGGCACGACACCAAACCACTGGTGCTCGGCGAGGCGATGGCGGCGGACACCTGGCCGCGCTTGCGCGACGTTGAACGCCGGCTCGGCAAGGACCGGCCTTACTGGGCGCCGAAGGCGCTGGACGCGCAGCAGGCTTGGCTGGCGCGTATGAAAGCGATCGCCGGCCCCGAGCCCTTGCGACACCTGCTCCCAGATTCGTTGCGTTATGGCCTGCTGATGCGGAAGTACCAGGCCGAAACCTATCGTCGCGAAGTGCCCGCCGGCGGCTATGTCATCAGCGTGATTCGCGACATTCCCAGCGCCACGATGGGGTTGATCGATTACCTCGACGATCCCAAATGGGCGGCCACGGATTGGGCCTGGCAGCGTGACACGATTTGCCTGCTCCAGACCGAGAACGACCGACGCAGCTTCGCCGCGGGCAAATGGCTCAAGGGCGCTTTGCTGGTCAGTCATTTCGGCAGCGCGCCGATTCGGAACGGCCGGCTCGAAGTCACGCTGGCCGGCGCTCGCGCCAAAGCGGAAAAATCACAGGAACCCGGCACGCTGAAGCCGTGGCTGGACTTGGATCTGCCGCTGCCCGCCAGCCTCGCGAAACCAGAGCGGTTGGTGCTGCGCGCCCGGCTGAAAACCGCCGCGGCGGAGTTTCGCAACGAATGGCCGGTCTGGGTGGTGCCGGCCTCGCCGGCGGTGTGCGCGAACCACGTTTGGGTGGACCCGGCCCTGGTCCCGGCCCTGAACCTGCCGCCCGCTCCCGGACCGCTTTCGGACGCGGCGCGGGACGATGTTGTGGTGGCCGCACGCCTCGACGACGCGCTGGCCCGTCGCCTCGAAGCCGGCGGTCGCGTGCTGCTCCTGCCCGACGGCGGCAAAGGCAGTTTCAAGCTGGAGGATCACTGGTTTCTGCGCGGCGCACCTTACGTTAATACGGCGGCACTCGGCGACTCCGTGCCGCGCGAGTTGCTGGTGGAATTGCAGCACTTCGATCTCGCGAGCCGCGTGATTCCGAACCTGCCCTGGCTCGATCAGATCGACCCGATTCTGATGCTCTGGGACACGCACGACCTGAGCACCGTGAAGACCCACGGCTTGATCTTCGAAACTCGCGTCGGCCCCGGCCGGCTGCTGGTCAGCGCGGTGAATCATCGCGGCGCCACCAACGCGGTCGGCCGGTGGCTCTTGGGCGTGCTGGCGGACCACCTCGCAAACGGCCGTCCTCCGCGGCACCAGCTCTCGGACAGTCTGTGGCGCGGGCTCAAGGCGAAGCTGCACGAAGACAAGTTGCCGTTGGTGGACCGCACATGGCGGTTCAAACCCGAGCTGAAAGAGGCTGGTTTCCAACCCGGGTGGGCAGCGCCGGATCTGGACGACTCGACCTGGAGCGAGATCAAGATCGGTCGCGACTGGGAATCGCAAGGCTGGCCGAAGCTCGACGGCTGGGCTTGGTATCGATTGAAGGTGAGGGTTCCGGAGAAGTGGCAGGGCCGCTCCGTTTATCTCACGTTCGAAGGCGTGGATGACCTCTACGAGTTGTTCATCGACGGCAAGCTGTTCGCCAGGCGCGGTGACCTCGCCGCGCACAAAGACACGTTCAACGAAACCTTCAGCCACGATCTGACCGCGGTGGCGAGGCCAGGCGAAGAGTTGACGATCGCCGTCCGCGTCCACGATTGGTATGGCGCCGGCGGCATCTTCCGACCGGTGACGCTGGCCACCGCGCCGTGGGCGCCGGAACTGGAAGTGTTCCGCTGAAAGCACCGTCGCGACTTGCCAACCTGCGGGAGCACTCCTAGCTTGGCCGCCTCTATGGAAAAAGTCGTCATCATCGGCACGGGTTGCGCCGGGCTCACCGCAGCGGTCTATACCGCGCGCGCCAACCTCGCGCCGCTCGTCCTCACCGGCATCATGCCCGGCGGTCTGCTCACCACCACCAGCATCGTCGAGAATTTCCCCGGTTTTCCGGAAGGCGTGGACGGCTATGAGTTGATGACGCGGATGCAGGCGCAGGCCGAAAAGTTCGGCGCGCGGGTGAAATACGGCACGGTCGAGTCGGTGGATTTGTCGAAGGCGCCCTTCACGTTGAGCGTGGACGGCGAACCGGTGCACACCCAAACGCTCATCATTGCGAGTGGCGCGAGCCATCGGCATCTCGGCCTGGAGAGCGAGGACAAGTTGGAGAAGAAAGGCGTCACTTACTGTGCGACCTGCGACGGCGCCTTGCCGCTGTTCCGCAACCAACCGCTGGTGGTGGTTGGGGGTGGTGATTCCGCGGCCGAGGAAGCGCTGTACCTGACCCGGTTCGGCTCGGTGGTGTACCTGATCCACCGCCGTGACCAGCTCCGCGCTTCGAAGATCATGGCCGAGCGCGTGCTCGCGCATCCGAAGATCAAGCCGGTCTGGGATTCGGTCGTGACCGACATCTTGGATGTAAACCAGGACAAGGTGACCGCCGTGCGGATCAGGAACGTGAAGACGAACGCCGAATCCGAACTGGCCTGCGCCGGCGTGTTCATCGCCGTCGGCCACGTGCCGAACACCCAGCTTTTCAAAGGCGTCATCGACATGGATGACGCTGGTTACATCGTGCCCAAGCGCGGCTCCGAAACCAACGTCCCCGGCGTGTTCGTGGCCGGCGATTGTTCGGACCGGGTGTATCGCCAAGCCGTCACCGCCGCTGGCATGGGCTGCGCGGCGGCCATCGACGCGGAACGCCATCTCGCCGCGCTCAACCAATAGCCGGCGACCTCACCAACCCCCAAACCCAAGACCGCCATGATCAAAAGCATCGCGTTCGTCCTCTACCCGGTCAGCGACATCGCCGCCGCCCGCGCCTTTTACGAAGGCCGGCTCGGACTGAAGGTCACGCTGAACTACCAGGACTTCTGGCTCGAATACGACCTCGGCGACAGCACCTTCGCCATCTCGAAGGCCGACGCCGAGCACCCGGTGCCGGTGCGCGGCGCGCTCGTCGCCTTCGAGGTGTCCGACCTCGACGGTTTTGTCGCGCGGCTTAAATCCGAGGGCGTGAAGTTCAACAAGGACATCGCCGAAACGCCGGTCTGCCGGATGGCCTTCGCGCTCGATCCCGACGGCAACGAGGTCTTGCTCCACCAGCGCAAGAGCTGAGCCTTGTTGGCCGGCGAATTTGCGCCGCACGCCGCCGGGGCTGTAGTTGCAGAAACAGGCCCGGGGGTGGATAGTTTTTTCGTTCGCCGCGGCGGCGGCCGTTGCTGGGCCTCCCGCGCGAATCTGCCACGAATGAAGATTCTTCTGGTTTACCCGCCCACACCGGACACGTTCTGGAGTTTCAAACACGTCGTGCGGCTCGTCTCGAAACGCGCAGCCATGCCGCCGCTCGGCTTGCTGACCGTGGCCGCGATGCTCCCG
>JAKCAB010000606.1 GCA_021839785.1 bacterium
GTGCCAGCACGACTGGAAAACGACGCCGATGCCGCCGCGTTGGGCGAGTGCTTTGTCGGTGCCGGGCGGGGATTCGATCCCGTCGTGATGCTCACGTTCGGCACCGGGGTCGGGGGCGCGGCCATCGTGCACGGGGTCATTTACCGCGGCGCGAATGGCGAGCATCCGGAACTCGGGCACATCCCGGTCTTGCCCGAAAGTCCGCCGTGCTATTGCGGCCGAAGCGGCTGTCTGGAATCGCTGGCCTCTGGCACCGCGATCGGCGCGGCCGGCCAAATCGTCGGGTTCGCCGATGCCCGGGCCGTGTTTGCCGCCAGCCGAACCGGCGATCCCGCCGCCGCGGCGATTGTGGACCGGGCGCTGGCGGCGGCAGCCACCGCAGCCTGGACCATCTGCCACACCTTCCTGCCGCAACGGCTCGTCCTCGGCGGGGGCATCATGGACGAACACTTCGACCTCTTCGCGGCGGCGATCGACCGTGCACTCGCGCCCGCCACGCAATTCACCCGGCCGGCGGTCAGCGTGGCCCGCGCCGCGCTCGGCAACGACGCCGGCCTGGTCGGCGCCGCGGCCCTCGCCCTGCGAAACGACTGACCGCGCATTCCGGCGCGCTGGCTTCCAGCCGGCTTGGCCGCAACTCATTCCCGCAGCGCCAGATCGCCGGACGGAATGGAAATCACCATGCGAACCACGAAGGGGGCGTCTTTTGCGGAGGAGGCTTCCCGCCGTTCCAATCAGCGACCCGCCAACCGGGGCAGGCAAGTCACCCAAGCCACCCATTCTCAAATCCGCGCCTGGGAAATGAAGCGCGTACCTCCGGGTGCGACGCCGTTTCTGCCCGAGTCTTGAAGGCGAAACCAAGCGCTGGGTGATCGCTTCCAGCCTGAAAGGGCTGGCTCACCAACGACCCTTCAGGCCGAACGTGAGTTTCAATCGGTTCGACTTTGACACCGACAGGACATTGAGTTGCGCCCACCGCCGCCAGTCTTGTCAAGCGGGTCAATGCGGCTCAAAGTGCACCCATTCATGCAAGCGCAAGGCCTGACCTTCCCGAGGATAGACCGCGCGTTCGGCGGTTGTTCCCGGACGCGTCCCCTGGAACAACCGCACAGATTGCGGTTGTTCCCCGGAAAAGCCGGGTTCGACCGCATACGGTTCAATAACTGTTAGCCGTCACCGCGCACATGGTCACTGCGTTCTACGTCATTCATGCGTCGCTGACGATTCTGCTGGGTGTGTTGTTGATTGTTCGTCTGGCCTCTGGAAAGCGGAGTCCCGCCTTGCACCTGCTGTTGGGCGTTGCGTGCGTGCTTCTCGTCATGCCGTATCTCAACATCAATTACTATGGCCCTCCGTTCTGGATGGAGCGTCGAGAGCAGCGGCAGCAGGTCCTCCACCGCGTTGAGTCCCTCGGCGGATGGTCAGCATTGCGCACCGCTTGCACCGCTCTTGTTGAGCAGACTAAGGCAGAACCGGATGGCTATTTCTACTGGCGACGTGGTGCTACCAACGCGCTACCGCCCGCTATCTCCGCGCTTCAGCCTAAGTTGGTGGAGGTCGCTCGGGACAGGGACGCTACACCAGTGGTCTTCATCCAGTTCTATGGAGGATGGGCCACCGGCGCTCGGCACACACCATCATACAGTCTGCATGTCCGTTGCGGGCCGACGCCGCAAGGTTTCCAGCCAGAGATTTTGCACCGCGGCAATACGGTCATCGGGCGTTCACGATTGCTCTCGGACTCGGTGTTTGAGATTTATTGAGACTATGACGGCTAACAAAATCACTGGAGCGAACGCGGGCGGGCCACGGCAGTTGGCAATGCGGACGCGTTGGGCCGCCCGCGTCGCTCAGTTCTGACGTTGGGCGTCATAGTATGCGTCCGCGCAGGACAGTCAGCGCCAGTCGGGCCTTGGCCGAAGTCGCAAGCGAGTTGGGGCGGTACTTCAAACGCAACGGTTACGTGCGGCGCCAGAACCCGAAGCGTCTGGCACGCGATGGATACAGGGGCTACAAGAAGGGCGATGAGGTGCGGTTGACGGCACAGGATGAGCAAGAGTTGCTGCACCTCGAGGCGTTGCTGAGACGAGCCGGCTTCCGTCCGGGGCGGCCTTTCGCGAAGGGGCGACAGCATCGCCTGCCGGTTTACGGACGTGAGGCGGTGCGCCGCTTCTTGCGGTTGGTGGAGCGAGCAGGGAACGCCGAACCAACCGCTCCGCGCGAACCGCCGCCCCGCTTGGCCACGGGCGATTCGGACGGTTAGGGAGGGTGGCGGTCGGTGAGCTGGTTGACCTGACTGGCTCTTGCTGCGTCCCCGCCATCAGGTTCGCCACGACTTGACCACGAGGGCGCCGTGAGGCGCCGAGGGCAGCCGGTTCGCGCGCTCAATTCGGGGAACACAGTGGTCGCCGACGTCAGTCGGCGCAGACCGCGTCAGGTCAGCGCGGACTGACGTCCTCGGCCACGACCTAGTACTCGAATTGCAGCGCGCGGCGGCGGCCGAGCTTCATCGGCAGCCGGCCGAGCAACCCGGACAGGAGCAGGAACGCCGACCAAGCACCAAGAGTTTCCAAACGGAAACCGGCCGCCAGCGTCCAGGGCGCAGAGAAGGCCAGCAGCAACACGGAGGCGACGATATACACGAAGCTCAGCACCAGGCAGAACGTGCCGCCAAAACCGCTGACGATCTTGCTGGGGTTGTCTTCCTTGAGGTTCGGGTACAGCGAACCGAGTCCGATCGCCAGACCGTTCAGCGTAAATGCCATGACGCCGGTCGCGCCCGCGAAGAGCAGGGTGTGGTGCCACGGCAGTTCGAGCAGGTGACAGGAGAGGAGGATCAAGCCCAGGCTCAGACTGAGCGACAGGCCGGTGCCCAGCGCGAACTTGGCCAGCAGGACCCGCGGCAGGCCCCGCGGCGCCAGGCCCACGATCCAGAGGCGTTTGCCTTCGAGCGAGAACTGCGGGTAGATGAAACGCGTCGTGAGCGTGGCCAGGTTCAGCGCGCAGGCCCCGAGGTTGAGGTGGGCGACCACGGTGATCCAGAACGGGTTGTTAAGCTGCCGGCTGAAGTGCCGCAGGTTCAGGAGGTACACCGCGAGCAAGGCGAAGAGCACCACCGTTTGCGCCCACTGGGAGGTGTCGCGCCAGAAGCGGCGGATGTCCTTCACGAGCAGCGCGCGCACGTCCCGCGGAATCCACGGCAGCGCCGCCGCGGTCGCTTCCAGCGGACCCGGACGCCGGCGCACCCGCGCCCGCGGTGGCGACCCGGCTGAGCCGGGCAAAATCCACGTAACCCCGGTCCAACCCCTGGAAGGCGCCGGCTTCGAAGCCAAGCGGATCGAGCCAGAGCACGTCGTGCGGGCGGGCCGGACCGATGGCGATGCAGGTCGGGATGGGACCGCGCAGGTCGAGTTGGGTGGGGCGCTTGATGCCGGCCCGGGGCCGGCGGAAGTCCGCCCCGGGAAAGAGCGTCAGCGACCGGGCGATGGGGGTCGAGTCCAGCGCACAGACCGGGTTCGCCAAATCCGTGCCCCGATCCTCTCCGGCATAGAGGGCGCGGGCCTGGCGGATGCGGCCCCGGGCCAGATCCTCCCCCAGCCGCCAATCCCTCTCTTCGTTGGCGTCGGCCAGCGTCGAGCGCGCGACCGGTTCCCGGGAACCCAAGTGGCAAAGGGCTTCCGGACGCGCCTTGAGGCAGGTCGCGATATCGCGCAGGCGCTGGCGGCCGGTCAGTTGGGCGAAGGCCCTGCAGAGGAACGGCTGGCGGCAACCGAAATGGCGGACGCGCGACTCGGCGCGGTAGCGGTCCCCCCAGCGGTCGAGGGTTTGGCGAGGGACCAGGTCGAGGATCTGAGCGAGGACGTAGCGGCCGGCATGCATCGGCTCCGAGGCTGCCCACCGCCCTCCTGGACTTCAAATGCGTCGCCTCCATTCCTCGCTCCACCCCGTCGATCGTGAACCACTATCAGCAACTCCACCCGCGCTCAACCGGACACTTGTGATAGGAACTATGGCCAACATTATTATTCGAACAAAGTCAGCGGCGACTGCGAAACTCGTCTCCGACGAGTTCCTAAACTAAAGTCTCCACCGGAAAATGCTGCGTGACAAGCCTGTATTCAATGAGTTACGGCGGAACCAACAATGTATCAGACGGCATTCGCGTAGCCTTGCTGGCGCCCGTGATCGACCCGTGGAAAGCCCAACTGAGGGCATCCTTTGCCGTCACGATATGAAACCAGCATCGCCTCACCTCCCATTTGCGGACGCGTTGGCGCAGCCAGCCTTCGCGCTGGAAGCCCGCCTTGGCGAACACGCGGTCGAAATCCAGGCGCGGGACTTGAATCGCCGCCGGATTGGCGACAGGTTCTCGCGTCGTGAGTCCTGCCGAGGCCACGAAAACGCTGCGGAGCCGGAGCGACGAGATCTCCGTGATCGTCACGGCGATGCACCCGGTCGTCCGGGATTTGGGACACCCCGCCGCGCAGGGTGAAATCCTGCGCGCGCTCTTCGAGTTGACGAAGCAGGTCGAGGTGGTGAAGAAGCACCTCATCCGCCTCGAAAAGGGCGACAACTCAACCGTCCTTTGAGGCCAGCCGCCCGAGTGCGCCCGCGGCCAGCACGAGCGGGTAGAGCCGCTCGAAATACCAGAGCCGGGCGAAGTAGAGCCCGATGGGTGCAGGCTCGCGCCACCCGTCAGATTCCACGGCGCGGATCAGCCACCGCGCCCCTCGCTGCACGTTTTTGTCGGCCGTCGGATCGTCGGCGAGAGCTTCCACCGCCAGCGCCGTTTCCTCGATGGTTGAGGGTGCACCACGTGCGCCGCCCCAGCCGCCATCCGCATTTTGCTGGTCTTGGAGGAACCGCCAGCCGTTCGCGCGAATTCCGTTCAGTGCCGGCTCGTGGCCCATGCCAAGCAACACCTGCGCGGTGCCATAGACGGGGTTCTCGTCGCGCGGCGCGTGCTCGTTGCCGAACCACAACGGAACCCACGCGCCGTCCGCACGCTGACTCGTCGCCAGGAAGCGCATCGCCCGATCCTGGGCCTGCAGCGTCTGGCGGGCGAGGGCCAGCGGCAGGTGAGGCATCCAGCCCCGCCAGGCACGCAGCGCGTGCGCGGTGAGTTCCGGCGTGCTGCGGTCGAACGGCAGCGTGCCCCAGCCTCGACAAAACGTGGGGACGCCGCCGTCGCGGTTTTGCAGACCCAACAGCCACCGCACACCGTCCGCCGCGGCTTGAAGCGTCCGGGGATCTGGATCGCCGAGGTGACGCAGGGCCAGCAGCGTGCCGGCGGTGTCGTCCGCGTCAGGCACGCCGCCGGGAAGGTTGGTCCAGGCCCACCCGCCGGGTGCCGCGCCGGTGTACGGATGCACCACGCGATGTTGTTGACCAAGCAGCCAGGCGCGCAGGGTGGCGTGCTGCGGGGCGCTCAAAGTCTCGGGCTGGTGACGAAGTCCCTTGATGGCGAGCGTCGTCACCCAGGTCGCCAGATTCGTGTCGATTGGCCAGCTCCCGTCGGGTCGGGCCGAGGCCCGGAGGAATCCGACCGCACGACGCGTGACCAAATGCTCGCCGCGCCCCATGCCACCGAGACTCATGGTGACAAAACTCGTCAGCGGCGTGGCTTCGAGGAAACCGCCGTTGGGCGGTTGAAGTTGAGTCAATACGTCCAGCGTGCGACGGCGGACCAGCGAACGGAGCGGGTGAAACCGCGGCGCGTGGTGGTAAATGACCTGGCCGATCGCGATGAGGGCCGGCAGGGCGTAACTCACCACCGGCAGTCGCAACGCGCCGAAAAGCCCCCGCGGCAGCGCGGCCAACTCGAACGGCAGCGGGCGCACGCGTCGCCAGCCGTCGGGGCCGAGGCGACCACTCAACGCGAGCGTCATCGTGATCGGCACGCTGAAGGTCCGGTCCTTGCCGTAAAGGTTTTCGATGGCCGAGACGAGTTCATCCGGCGGTCCGGCGTGGCGGTGAAAATACCGCGTGGCGCCGTCAACGACGGGAGCGTATTCCCGGTCCGCCCGCGCGGCGCCAAATGCCGCCCAAACCAGCGCGGTGGTGCTGAGGTTGCTGCGGCTGCGCACGGTGTCGCCCCAACCGCCGTCGGGGTTCGCGTGGCCGGCCAGCCAGTTCAACCCGGCCAGGATCAAGTCGGCGTGGGCGGCACGATCCACGGTGGCGAGAGCGGTCACGGCCGTGGCGGTGGCGAGCGCGCTGGCACTGAGTTCACCGGTCCAATGCCCTCCCGGTCCGAGTTCCGACAGCAGGAGCGTCGTGACGCGGCGCAGCGCCTGGCGAACCGAGTCGGCGAGTTCCGGGTTCACAGGCTCAGGTGACCCAGCGCCAGCAGGCCATAAAACGTGTATTCGGCGTCGAGATGATCGTCCGCCCAATGGCCGTGGAAACCGCCCTCCGCCGACCACAGCGTGTCGAGGAAGTCCAGGCACCGCTCGTGAACACTGCTGGGAACGCGCCGTTCGAGACACGCCAGCGCGTGCAGCGCCGTGGCCGTGGAAAGCAAGTCGGGCAACGGCGCGCCAGGAACCGCCACGAAGCCGCCTTGCGGGTGCGCCTGCGCCAATATCCAGTCGCCGACCGTCGGATTCACCGGGAAGCCGAGATGCCGGATCAGCGTGACCGCGCCGGCGGTGGCGTTGAGCGCGCCCACCGGCAGCCCGGGGGCGTTGCTCCAGGCGCCGTCGGGCGTCTCGAGCCGCTTGAGGCTGCGGATCAGTTCGATCGGTTGCGGTGGGGTGTGGCCGAAATCCTCGTACGCGCCAAGCGCCACGAACGCGCCGTAGGCCGTGCTATGGGCGAGCTTGGGATCGCCTTCGTAACCGCCGTCCGGCTTGCGGAAAGTTTCGAGCCGCGCGAGCAAGGCGTGATCGAGTCCGGCGGGCATCCGGTCGCGCCCCACCGCCGCCCAGCACCGGGCGAGCGCGCCGCGATGGACGAAATCGAGGCTGGCGCCGTCGCCGAACGAGGCCAGCCACGTAGCCGTGCGGTCCGCGGGCACTGGCGCGTCGATGGCCTGCGCCCCGGCGAGCGCGAAGGTCGTGTAGTACAGGTCGGGGTCGCCGGCCCGGTTGTACGCGGCGCCGTCGGCGTTGAACTGCCGGCGATAGAAATCGCGCACCAAGCCGGCGGAATCGCCCAGCAGACGCGGTGCCAGGCGGGCGACCTGCAGGAGTTGCAGGCGCAGGCTCACGCGGCGGCACCGGGAGCCGTTTCCGCGAGCCGTTGTTCGGCGTTCTTCTGCTCCTGCTCCTTGCACCAGCCCTTGATCTCGACGTCGTTGAAGATCTTGCCGACGACGCGGCGGAGCAGGCCTTTGAGGCTGGCGTTCTCCAACGCGGCCAGCGAGTGGATGGCCTCTTCCTTGTAGCTTTCGAGGAGGTGGCCGCAGCGCTCGTCGGCCTTGAGTTCGCGGTAAAGCGCTTCGACCGCGGCGGTGTCGGGCGTGAGCTCGCGCCGCCACAACCGGTCGAGGAACTCGCGCGGTTCGCCGCTGGCGCGTTCGCGCGCGACGGCGAGCAGCAGGCTGGGCCGGAGCCCGGCGATGTCGTTCGTCTCGCCGGCTTCGCCCAGATCGCTGAGGTCATCACGAATCTGGTAGGCGATGCCCAGCGAGCGGCTGTAGGCGCCGAGAACCTCCCGGCACTCCTCGTGGCGTCCGGCGTAAACGGCGCCGAGGCGCAGCGCCACCTCGAAAGCCGGCGCGGTTTTCTGGCGGAAAATGTCCACCACCTGGAGCGGGGTGAGCACGCCCGGCTGGCGAGCCCAGACCAGCTCCGCGCCCTGGCCGCGACACAACTCGCGCTGGCCTTCCGAGGCGACGCGCAGCATTTCCGCCCGGGCCTCGGGGTTGGCCTTGCACGAAGCCAGCAAGCGATAGCCTTCGCCGATGAGCAGGTCGCCGACGTTGAGCGCCACCGGGACGCCGTGCTCTTCATGCAGCGTTTTCTCGCCGTAGCGGGACGGGTCGTTGTCCTCGATGTCGTCGTGGATGAGCGAGGCTTTGTGGAAGCACTCGACCGCCACGGCTACTTTCCGCAGGTCATCCGGCAGATCCGTGTCGGCGCGCTCGCTCAAGGCTTGGTAGGCAGCGACCGTGAGGAAAGGGCGCCAGCGTTTGCCGGCCCGCATCAGCCACTCGCGGGCGAGGCGCTCGGTGTCGCCTTGGGCCGGGCCGAGGATGATTTCGAGCGAAGCGGGCGTGAACCAGAAATCCACCTCGTCGCGCAGGCGGCCGAGGTCGAGCCGGCGGGTGCGGTCGTCGGCTGTGAGATGGATGTACTCCCACACCCAGTCGAGATCGACATTGGTGTCGATGCAGTCGTCCTGCAGCAACGGGATGGCGACGCCCGGAATGGCCGCGGCCTCCATGTACGGGAACGCGCGTTCCAGCACGCTGAGGCAACTGACGCCCACGATGGCCTCGATCTTGCCGGTCTGGATGAGGCTCATGACGATGGCCGAGCCTTCAGCCACCAGCACGGCATAGCCCAACTTCTCGGCCTCGTTTGTGAGATCCTGGATGGAGCACAGGCCGCACTGTTTGCAGAGCAGCCCAAACTCGTCGAACGGCGCGGGGCACTTGGCTTCGACGCGGAGGCATTTGGGCAATAGCAAAAGGCGGCGCTCAAAGGGCACGCCAGCCAGTTGCTCGCGCCACATCTCGTTGTTCAGCAGCACGCCGATGTAATCGCGGAAGATCGGATCGCACTGGAGCTGTGTCACGACGCGCTCGGCGTGGACCTTGAGTTCGTCGGCAGGCAACGGCGGCACCGGGTTGAACTCGGCGACGTAATGCCGCACGGCTTGCAGGATGCGCAGCCGCTGCTCCGGCGTGGGCGGAATGTTCTTCTTCGGCGCGCGCCATTTTTGCTGCGGCACCAACCGCGGCAGGCGGACGGGCGAACCGAGCGTGATTTGAAGGAGCGGCTCAATCATTGACGGTCGTGAGTTGAGGGGCCGGAGGCTGGATCGAAGGCAGGTCGAGTTGCTGGCGCAAGCGGCGCGCTCTGGCTTCGGCGTCGTGGGCCACGTTCCGGTAGGCGCCGAAGTCGCTGAACCAATACTTCTTGGCGAGGCGGTACATCCAATGGCGCTCAGGCACTTCCTCGCCGGGCAACCACTGGCTGAAACGCGGCGTCATCGCGTCCAATTCGGCCAAAGCGGTGCCGCGCAGGGTGGTGTCGCGCGCGCCGTGCTTTAATACCAGTTCCTTCACCAGGTCAGGTCGCTCGAGGATGACGCAGCCGCGGGTGTGCCGTCCGCTGAGTTCGCGGAAGTCACGCAGAAACGCGGAATCCCGGATGGTCGCGTAAATGCCGCGTGGGTCGCGAATGTCCTCGGCGGCGAACTGAATGATCGGGCAAGGCTCGATGCCGCCGGTGGGCCCGACGTGATGGCTGATGCCGGTGACCATCGGGCACAGCGCTTGGCCGCGGTGGTCATAGTAGGCGTCGATGATGGCGATGGGCACCGTGGAGCGCATGGCGACCACGAACTTGCGCACGCGTACCAGTTGGTCGGGGCGAAGCGCGAGCGCGGGATTCATCTTCGGGCCGACCGGCCGGTAGCCGTGATACCAGACGTAATGCACGCCGCGCTTGATGAGTTCCCGCAGCCACGCCTCGGTAAGCAGATCGTCGATGTTCGTCTGGCAAAGACTGGTGGCGACGCCGGTGAGCAGGCCGGCGCGGATCGAGTGGTCGAGGCCGCGCAGGCTGCGGTTGAACACCTCCTTGCCGCCGCGGCGGTCGTTGCTGGCGAGTTCGCGGCCTTCGATCGAGATCAACGGTGTGGCGTTGCCCAGTTCGCGCAGCCGGGCGGCCACCTTTTCCGTGATGAACTGGCCGTTGGTGAAGACCTGGAAATAGCAGTCC